>CAMDGP010000005.1 GCA_945897765.1 Chitinophaga pinensis | reverse complement strand
AAGATATTCCTTTAGAAGCAGAGGAAATCGAAGCCTTAATGAACGCTTAATTTAAAGGTTTTGTTAAATTTTTCTGTCAGCGGAGAAGGTAGCGCAATTGTTTTCTTGCATGGATTTTTAGAATCAAATTCGATGTGGGATTATCTTGCGTTGGAAAAGTTGAATTTTCAAAAAATTTTCATTGAACTTCCAGGTCACGGACAATCAACTTTAACAGATGACTCTGAAAATCCAAGTTTAAACTTTTATGCCAATGAAGTTCAAGAAGTTCTTTCGTTTCTGAAAATTGAAAAATTCTCAATAGTTGGTCATTCTTTAGGGGCTTATGTAGCTTTGATTCTAAAAGAATATAATCTTGGTTGTCAAAAAGTTGTGTTGCTAAATTCCAATTTTTGGGCAGATAATGAACAAAAGAAAAAAGACCGTCTTCGCGTTGCTGAAATAGCCTTTAAAGCGAAAAAAGTCTTTATCAATGAAGCGATTCCTAATCTTTTTGGTAAGGTGGAACTTTTTCGAAATGAAATTGAAGCCTTGAAGGAAGAAGCAATGAAAATTGAACCAGAATCGATTGCCTATGCTGCCTTAGCAATGCGTCAACGGAAAGATTATTCACACATGATTGCCGAAAACCCAAGCGATTTTTTTATCATTCATGGAGCTTTAGACCGTTTAGTAACTACTGAATTTTTTAAGGAGCAAACTAAACTAATCTTTAAAGAGCAATTAGCAAATCACTTGTTTATCATCAATGAAGCTGGACACATGGCACATATTGAAGCCAGTGAGATTGTGATGAATTTATTAAAGTTGATTTTTTGTAAAGTGGGTTTTAATCCCAATTCTCAAAAAGCTTATTAATTTTGATACATGCAACTATATCTAAACGAAAACGAATTCATCGAAACAAACGACCCATTGGATCTTTCCATTGGATTACAATCTGGATCAAAGAATCTTAGAGCTTGGTATGTAAATCCGCCAACTTTTGAACCTGTTCGAGCGAATGGTTTCATAGGAAGTGTTGTTGAAGGTGGAGGTGTAAACTTCCGAGATGTGTTTTTCAACCCGCATGGACATGGAACACACACAGAATGCCATGGACATATTACGCCAGAAGTAGTTTCAGTGAATCAGAAACTTAAAACTTATTTTTTCAAAGCCCAATTAGTTTCCGTTGAACCAAAAGTTCTTGAAAATGGGGACGAACTTATTGTGAAAGAACAACTTGAAATCAAGTTAGTTGAATCTCAAATAGAAGCTTTAATTATTCGAACACTTCCTAACACAAAAGATAAAAGGTCGAAAAATTACTCGGATACAAATCCTCCTTACCTTGATTTATCGGTAATTGAACTCATCGAAAGTTTTGAAATACAACATTTATTGGTAGATATGCCTTCTGTAGATCGTGAATCCGACGAAGGGAAATTGGCATTTCACCACGCATTTTGGAATGTTCCCGAAAATCCAAATGAGAAAACCATTACAGAATTAATCCATGTTAATGATGAAATTGTAGATGGGCTATATATTTTAGAAATGCAAATGGCTCCTTTTGAAAATGATGCAAGCCCAAGTAGACCAGTTCTTTATAAAATTCATAAGAAGGGATAAAAAGTTGTTAATTTCAGTTCTGTTTTAATTGTTAAATTTCTTTCTATCCTTTTACCCCAAACCTTTTCAACGAAACCTCCCTCTCCAATTCTTTGCCCTCCAATAAAAGTGCACACATATCTTTTGCTAAAGTTGGCGCCATTAGATAGCCTTTTGTGCCAAGACCGTTGAAAATGAAAAGTTTAGACAAATCGGGATGTTGTCCCATGATTGGACGTCGGTCTAGAACTGTTGGTCGTACACCCACACTTTGATCTACAATTTTTAACTCAAAATCCCCAAGCACACTTAAATGCTCCAATAACAACTGTTTGGATGTTTCGGTAGTTGTCAGCGTTTCGTCATTCCACTCGTAGGTCGCACCAATTCGGAAGGTATTTTCCCCTAACGGAAGCACAAAACATTTACGATTCAACGATTCATCTTCAGGTAAATCAGTCGACTCAATCGTGAGTGTTTGACCTTTCGTTTGTTCCACAGGCGCACTTGCGAAAAAAGGAATGTGTTTATTCAAATAGCCACAGCAAAAAGTAACCTTGTCATATTCAATTCCTTTATAAGAAGCTGCTTTTTCATCGAATTGCGTTAAATCAAATTCTTCATCTAATAGACAATCGATGCTTCGAAAATAGTTTCGATTTCCTTCGTAGTAAGCGAGCGCATCAATCCAAAAAGCTTGTTGTAAACGTCCACTTCCGAATTCATTCGTAGCTTTTGAATAGTTGTTGTCTTCTTCAGAAATGTGCGTTAAATATTCTTTGTATTCGTCTAAATTTTGACGCTTTTCCCAAAATTCGCGCTCTTGCAAAGAAGAAAACATCCGTCTGATTGTAATTGGGAAATAAAGTGGTGTATTAAGTTGTTGTTCTAATGCTTTATAAAATGGAATAGCGTCTTCCATGCATTCGTCTAAACGCCACGATTTATTCATGCGTCGGAAAACCATTGGATTCACCATTCCGGCTGCAATTGCTGTTGCGTAATTTTCACCTTTGTCGAGAATGGTCACTGATTGTCCAGCTTTTAGCAACTGGTGAGCTAAGCTTGTGCCTGCCAATCCAGCTCCGATGATTAAAATTTTTTGTTGTTCCATCATGATTTTGCGAGCGCTAAGCTAATGATACTTATTTTCAATGAAGGATTTGCTTCCTTTAGTTCTTTCGCCATCGACTCTAAAGTGGCGCCTGTCGTTATAACGTCGTCTACAATTGCAATATGTTGATAATTAGACAAATCACCTTTCACTTTAAAAATAGAACTCACGTTATCCCAACGTTGAAATTGATCTTTTTTAGTCTGACTTTCAGTGTGTTTCGTTTTCAAAACTTCTTGTTGAATAACTGGTATTTTCCAGACGGTTGAAATTCCTTGAGCGATTTTTTCACTTTGATTGTAACCACGTATAAACGCCTTTTTTGGGTGCAACGGAACAGGAATAAGGGCTTGAACTTCTTTAAAAACAGGGTGATCCGCAAGTTTCGTGGCTGTCAAACCTCCAAGGTAAACACCTAAATTTCCTTTGAATTGGTATTTTAAGGCATGTAATAATTTTTGAGAGACTTTTCCCCTTTCGAAATAAAATAAAGCATAAGTAGCATTGAACTCAACACGTCCCCAAAAAAGTTTGTCGAGCGAGCTTGGTTCTTTAAATCCTTCAAAGTAAGTGAGGTGAATTGATTCCCAACAAGTATAACAAAGGTAGTTTTCTCGAACTGATAATTCTGTTTCACACCCGATACAAACTTCTGGAAAAAGCAAATTTATAAGTCCGTCTTTGACCAATTGAATCTGATTTTTTGAGTCTGCTAAAGGCATAAGTATGGAAGTGAAGAATTAAAATTTATTCGAGTTGAATTTAACATTTTTTTTGTTTCACAAATTAGTTAAATTTATCCTAAACTCAAAATTTATTTTTCACATAATTCAATTATATTTCATAAAAAATAGCTGTAACCTTTACTCCATAAGAAGTTCTAATATTTGTAACAATAGGCTGTTTAAAACCGTCAAAAATTTAATATTAAAAATTAGGTTTCGACTCTAAATTTACAGAGTAATCAGCCTTATAAAAAATTGATAATAAAGCAAGAGTTTTTTATCATTTTTTTTACAAGGTGGCAAGGAAAACAGTGTGTATATCTTTCATTTGTGTGTTGAAAATCGCTGAAGGGTTTGTGAATGAAAGGGTTTAGAAAAGGGGTGTTAATAACATTGAGTTAATGTTGATTTCTTTAATTGATTACCGAGGGAATTTTGACAAATTTTGTATGCCTCAAAACAGGGTTAATTAAAGAAGACCAATCGTTGAATACGAAAAAAAGAGGAAACAAAATTAGATTTTGAAGATACTTCAAGCAAGGCTCATAAAAAAGCTGAATGACCAAGTTGTCTACAAAACAAAATAGATTAAAATTGTGTTAAAACATAAAAAATAATAATGACTACAGAACCCATTTTAGAATCCAATAACAGTCGCTTTGTGCTCTTCCCAATCCAGCACGACGATATTTGGAGTTTTTATAAAAAAGCAGAAGCTAGTTTTTGGACAGCTGAAGAAATTGATTTATCTCCAGACTTAATTGATTGGGAAAACAAATTAAACGATGATGAGCGTCATTTTATCAAACACGTTCTTGCTTTTTTCGCTGCATCAGATGGTATTGTTAACGAAAACTTAGCAGAGCATTTTTTAGCTGAGGTTCAATATACAGAGGCTAAATTCTTTTACGGTTTTCAAATTACAATGGAGAATATTCATTCGGAAACATATTCTTTGTTAATTGATACTTACATCAAAAACACAGCTGAAAAGGATCATTTGTTTAATGCAATTGACACGTTAGATTGTGTTCGTAAAAAAGCAGAATGGGCTTTGCGCTGGATTGATAAAGGTTCTTATGCAGAGAGACTTGTTGCATTTGCTGCAGTTGAAGGAATTTTCTTCTCAGGTTCTTTCTGTTCAATTTTTTGGTTGAAAAAACGTGGTTTAATGCCAGGACTTTCTTTCTCAAATGAATTAATTTCAAGAGACGAAGGTTTACATTGTGATTTCGCATGTTTGTTATATACAAAACATTTAGTGAATAAATTACCGAAAGAACAAGTACGCGATATCATTATGAATGCTGTTGAAATTGAAAAAGAATTTGTGGCTGACGCAATTCCTGTGAAATTGATTGGAATGAATAGCGATTTAATGTGTCAATACATCGAATTTGTAGCGGATAGATTGTTAACAGAGTTAGGAAACGAGAAAGTTTATAACACAACAAATCCTTTTGATTTCATGGAAATGATTTCACTACAAGGGAAAAGTAACTTCTTTGAAAAAAGAGTTGGAGAATATCAAAAAGCAGGTGTTCTTGCTGGAAAAGAAAATCAAACATTTAGTTTGAGCGAAGATTTTTAATTGAATTATAAAGAAAAGCATGTACGTAGTAAAAAGAGACGGAAGAAAAGAGACTGTGAAATTTGACAAAATCACAGCACGCATCATCAAGATGTGTTACGGGTTGGACCCATTGGTTTCGCCTGAGGCTGTCGCAATGAAAGTGATTGAAGGAATTTATGATGGGGTTTCAACGACAGATTTGGATAACCTTGCAGCTGAAGTTGCAGCAGCAAAAACAATTGACCACCCAGATTACGCTTTGTTAGCTTCGCGCATTGCTGTTTCAAACTTACACAAAGAAACCAAGAAAACGTTTTCGGAAGTAATGAGCGATATGTATCACTACATTGATCCAAAAACAGGACAAAAAGCTTCATTACTAGCTGACGACGTGTATCAAATTATTCAAGAAAATAAAGAATTATTAGATTCTAGCATCATTTATGATCGCGATTTTAGATACGATTACTTCGGATTTAAAACATTGACGCGTTCTTACTTGATGAAATTGAACGGAAAAATAGCAGAACGTCCACAACAGATGTTAATGCGTGTTTCTCTTGGTATTCACAAAACGGATTTCAAAGCAGCCATTAAAACGTATGATTTGATGTCTGACGGTTGGTTTACACATGCAACACCAACGTTATTTAACGCAGGAACTCCAAAACCTCAAATGTCTTCATGTTTCTTGTTAACCATGAAAGAAGATAGCATTGGTGGAATTTATGACACTTTAAAATCATGTGCACAAATTTCACAATCAGCAGGTGGAATTGGCTTAGCTTTACATGATATTCGTGCAACTGGTTCGTACATCAAAGGAACAAACGGAACTTCTAACGGAATTGTACCAATGTTACGTGTGTTCAATGACACTGCTCGCTACGTAGATCAAGGTGGTGGAAAAAGAAAAGGTTCTTTTGCAATGTATATTGAACCTTGGCATGCTGATGTGTTTGATTTCTTAGACTTGAAAAAGAACCACGGTAAAGAAGAGCAACGTGCTCGTGATTTATTCTATGCACTTTGGATTCCAGATTTATTCATGAAACGTGTAAAAGAAAATGCTGAATGGACTTTAATGTGTCCACACGAATGTCCAGGATTATCTGATACTCACAGTGCGGAATTTGAAGCACTTTATACAAAATACGAACGTGAAGGAAAAGGCCGTAAAACGATTCAAGCACAAGATTTATGGTTCAAGATTTTGGAATCTCAAATCGAAACTGGAACGCCTTACATGTTGTATAAAGATGCAGCAAACTCCAAGTCAAACCAACAAAATTTAGGCACAATCAAGTCTTCAAACTTGTGTACAGAAATCATCGAATATACTGCTCCAGATGAAGTTGCTGTTTGTAACCTTGCTTCAATTGCATTACCAAAATATGTGACTGAAAACAAAACATTTGATCACGATAAATTATTCGAAGTGACGTATCAAGCGACGTTGAATTTGAATAAAATCATCGATGAAAACTATTATCCAGTTCCAGAAGCAAAAAAGTCAAACTTACGCCACCGACCAATTGGATTAGGAGTACAAGGATTGGCTGATGCATTCATTATGATGGGATTACCATTTGAATCAGAAGAAGCCAAAACATTAAATAAAGAAGTTTTTGAAACGATTTATTACGCTGCAATGACTGCTTCTAAAGATCTTTCAAAAGAATTAGGTCCTTATGAAACATATCAAGGTTCTCCTGTATCAAAAGGAATCTTCCAATACGATATGTGGAATGTAACACCTTCTAACCGTTGGGAATGGAACGTGTTGAAAGAAGAAGTGAAAAAATACGGAGTTCGTAACTCTTTGCTGTTAGCACCAATGCCAACAGCTTCTACAGCACAAATCTTAGGAAACAACGAATGTTTTGAACCTTATACCTCTAACATTTACACACGTCGTGTATTGTCTGGTGAGTTCATTATCGTGAACAAACACTTATTGAAAGATTTAGTAAGAGCTGGTTTGTGGAACAAAGACATGCGTCAAAAAATCATGACAGCTAATGGTTCGATTCAAAACATCAACGAAATTCCTCAATACCTAAAAGACTTATACAAAACAGCTTGGGAAATTTCTCAAAAAGCAATTATTGAGCAAGCAGCAGATAGAGGAGCTTATATTTGTCAAAGCCAGTCGTTAAACATTTTCATGGAAAACGCAAACTTCGGGAAGTTGACTTCTATGCACTTCTACGGTTGGGAAAAAGGTTTGAAAACCGGTATGTACTATTTGAGAACTAAAGCAGCCACAGACGCTATTAAATTCACAGTAGAAAAAACAGTTGTTGCTGAACCAGCAGCAGAATTAATTGAAGATCAACAAGCCGCAATCGCATGTTCATTAGATGATCCAGACGGATGTGAAATGTGTTCTGGATAGAAGCGGCGCCAGTCCGGTGATATTCAGAACGGAAATTCATGAGCTCGCGAGCTAAATGTGTTCTGGATAGAAGCGACTAAAGTTTTAAATATTGAAACCTCATAGAAGCAATTTGATGAGGTTTTTTTGGTTGATACCAAATTCGCTGAGAGTGATCTATTCACAGCCAAAATAAGCTGGAATTATTGATCAAAATAACATTCTACATCAATAATGACCCAATAAGAATTTTGGTTGGAAATTGATTATCACAATTATTTTTTTTTTGCTAAATTTATATTGAAAAATAGATTTTATGTGGCGATTACTTTTCTCTTTTTGCTTCCTACAACTTGTAAACTTCTTTTCATTTGGTCAAGAAGTCCATCAGGATTTCAAGATAGATTGCGATACAAATTTCTATTTATTAGAAGTATATCAAGACTCCTTACCGTTTTATGAAAAGGAATTTGGAAACAACAAAAAGATCAATATTCGCGATAAAAAATTGAAACTTGCGTTTTACGTGGCACTTAGGCATTATCCTGAATTGAAAAACGTCCACATGAAAGTGAATTTAAAGAAAATCAGTGCAACGATGATGGCACAACCAACTTATAGTTTTTTGTTTCATCGAAAAGAAAAACGTCACTATCAAATTTTTGTAAACAGTACACAAGCTAACAATGGGATGTATTATAAAGACCTAACTTTTAATTCACAAGTAGGATGGATAGGCCATGAATTTGCTCATGTTTTAGACTATTCACAGAAAAGTAACAAAGACTTATTAGTTTTTATTTCTAAATATGTAAGTTCAAAAAAAGAACTCAAAAAAACAGAATGCGAAGCAGATAGAATTGCAATTCGACATGGTTTGGGTAAGCAATTATTGGAGGGAACAAACTATTTTTATAACAATAAAAGAATTTCAAAAGCTTATAGAGAAAAAAAGAGAAGTTATTATTTATCACCCGATCAGATTGTTACGGAAATGGCTGAAAATTGTAAATAAATAGATTTTACTTTTTCTCCATCAGCAACGAATAAACCATTGGAATATAATTGTTTAAATGTTCAATTTGATAGCGACTTGGTCCAACTTCAACAGTATGACTGAAACAATTATAAGGTGAATAATCATATTCTTGAAACTCTTTTAATTCTAGATTTTGAGATAAAAGACTACCAAGAACTTCTCCGAAATCGTGATTCCACATGACATATTCACTGCTAAGCGCCGCATTTTTATCCGCATAAGTTCCTGTTTCATTTTCAATTATTGGACCTGAATTGAAGTAGTTGTAAGCCACTTTTAAAAAATCATCATCAAACATCCAAACAACTGGATGAAATTCTACAAATACAAGTTTACCTTTTGGTTTAAGGAAATGTGCCACCACTTTTGCCCAGCGATTCAAATCGGGCAACCAACCAATTGTACCGTAAGAAGTATAAACGAGGTCAAATTGTTCATTCAACACTTCTGGTAAATCGTAAATATTTGAACAGATAAATCGTGTGTTTTGTCCCGTTTTCAGAGCTAAATGAATTGCTGTCTCAATCGCCTTTGGTGAGAAATCAACACCGGTTACATCAGCGCCCATTCGGCTCAATGAAATAGAATCTTGTCCGAAATGACATTGAAGATGTAGGATTTTTAAACCTTTTACATCGCCTAAAATTGCGATTTCGATTTCTTTCAGTGCGTTTTCACCAGCAATAAATGCTTCGTTGTTGTAAAATTCAGAATCAACATGGGTATCTACTCTTGCGTCCCATGATTTTTGATTCGTTTCAAAAAATTGTTTTTCATCATTCATAATTAACAATCACTAGGTAAAACTTCTGATCCAACAATTTTAACTATTTCGATCGAATCAGCAAATTTGGAATGATAAACGTAAGTAAAATTCTAATTGTTTATAATAAAAGTGGGAATATTAACTTTATTCAGATAAGTAGCTAAAACTATCCCAATGGAAGAAGGTCCATGCTCTCAAAAAGCGGGAATTTGCATTATAATTGATTTTTCTTTTCACTATTTTTTGAATTTTCTGTGACAAATAGTTTAAAATCTTTGATTTCTTCTCGGTCGTTTTCCATAACTTTTTGAAAAGTAGCGTAATTTTAAAAAAAAACTCTGTCAGATTTTATAGTTGCTAAATCACCCGCTTGAAAATAATATTGATTTGGAATTGATGAAACAATTTTCTTCGGCTTAATACTAGAATAGGATTCACAACCACAACTTGCAATAAAAAAAGTAATAAATTTTGAAGGAAATTCAATTCCTCCTTGCAATCTCGACAAAATCCCGAATCACTTTTTTGGGGTGGCGAATGGAGTAAATTTTATCGTCCTTGAATTCAAGAGCAAGGCGGGTGATTCCTTCATCAAATTCAGGCCTTTTAGGTAAACCAAATTCAGGCGGTGTGAAATCTCTACCTGTGAAATCGGAGCCCCAAACAGAAAAACGAAACTCAATCACATCTTGCTTTGGGAAGTGATCAAAGGAAAATCCGTGGTTGATATTCATATTATCGCGACCCGGTTTTCTTTTCAATTTGTCAAACTTTTTAATCAAATAAACCATCGCTTGGCCACGAGAAAACTTTCCGAAAAAAACACCTCTTGAATGCAATAACTCTGACAAAATCGTCATGTTTTCTGTAAGTATTGCAGCCTCGAGTCGGTGCTTAATTTCTCGTTGTAGATATATTTCCTCATCTGTGATTTGCTTAATGATTACTTGTTGCATCGCTATTTGGTTTTCACCCGAATTAGACAAAGTATGTGCCATCTCTAAAAAGCAACAATAAAAGTGAAAAATATTTGATTCTAATGTCAAAAAAGCTATTTACTTATCAATTATTGATATTTTTAGTGAAAAATAATTCTAAATGAAAATTCTCGTTTCGTGGCATGCTTACAACCACGATTTCACAAATGGTCAAGTGGTAGAAGATGGTCCAACGGCTGCATATCACAAATGTTTTTATAAACACGAAAAACATATTATACTTTCCACCGAAAAAGAGGAAGATTTACGCGCTTTGCATTTGCGGACCTATCTTCAGAAAAGTTATCCTGATAGATTGGTCGAAATTCGCTACTTAGATGTTCACGATCCGATAGACCACTCGGAAATTCAATCTAAAATTCATCCGTTTTTAGCGGAATTAAAAGATGATGAAATTGATATTTTTGTTTCACCCGGAACACCTTCAATGCAAGTTGTTTGGTATTTGGCGCACATGAGTTTGAATTTAAAAACAACACTTTTTCAAACGCGTCCAGCTCAATATACGTCCAAAAAAGACAAACCAGAATTGATAAAAATTCAATTGGAACGATCTGCGATTGGTTTGACGGCTCTTTATCATCAGCAAGAAGTCAAGAAGGCAGCGGTTTCCGATCGTTTTTTAATTACGCCAGCAATTGAACGCATTTATGAAAACGCACGTAAAGTTGCTCTAACAGATGAAGTAACCGTTTTGGTTTTGGGCGCAAGTGGAACAGGAAAAGAAAATTTAGCCAAACACATTCACCACAACTCTATTCGAGCTAATAAACCATATATCGCCATTAATTGTTCCGCTTTCAGTGATTCTTTGCTAGAGTCTCGTTTATTTGGATACAAAAAAGGAGCGTTTACAGGTGCAGACAAAGACAGCGAAGGCTTGTTTGAATTAGCAAATGAAGGAACTATTTTCTTAGATGAAATTGGTGATGTTTCACCCTATATGCAACAAGCACTGTTACGTGTTCTACAAGAAAAGGAAGTGATGCCTTTAGGAGGAAAAGCACGAAAAATTGACGTTCGAGTGATAGCTGCTACCAATCAAAACTTGGTAAATCGTTGCGAAGAAGGAAAGTTTCGTTGGGATTTATATTATCGACTTTCGGTTGTCGAATTGGATTTGCCAACACTCTTGCAACGTGGAAAATCGGACTTAAAAGCGATGGTTGATTTCTTTATCGGTCAGAAAAAGAAGGAGTTGCGTAAAGCCAAAAAGTTAATGTTCACCAAGGAAGCAATGGAGATTATTTTGAATTATTCGTATCCTGGAAATATTCGCGAATTGGAAAATATCATTTCAAGGTTGTATGTCTTTAATGAGGAAACGGTCACAGCAGAAGTATTGCCTAAAAGATTGAAACAAGAAGCTTTTAACAAACCGATGAATTGGGAACACATTGAAAAAGAACACATTGAGCGTGTTTTAAAATATTTTAAGGGCAACAAACGGCAAACCGCTTTAGCAATTGGATGGGCAATTAATACCTTGGTAAGTAAGATGGAGAAGTATGGGATTGAGTGATTTAACGCTTATTAAAAACAAACTTTAGCTTTTGACTCATGCAGTGTTTAAACTTTGTATCAGAAGAAATTAATATTAATTAATTGGAAACAGCTTGGTAAATAATTACATGATCAAACGGGTCGTTGTGGTTTTCTGCAACTGTGAGGTTTACTAAGGTTTTTGTGTGAATTTTATTAAATGGTAAGATTTCTAATAAAAAATCCTTTTCAATTACCTATTGGATTTCTATAGCCGTTTTATACTTTTTGGATTTTATTTTTTTAAGTAATAATAAGAAAGCGTATGCTTATAATTTCTTTTATTAATCGTGGTTTTCATTACTTTTGCTTACCTTTCAATTAATGAGAGGCAAATTAATGTTAATTTAAATCCTGAGGTTTTTTAATCCATAGACAAATTCCTAATTTTAGACCATGAGACTATTATTTATCGTTGCATTAATTGGTTTATTTACTTCGTGTGCTGACCTTCAAAAAAAAGAGCAATTAGCCAAAATTGACGTAATGAATCAAACTTTGGATTCGTTGGAAAAAGAATTGATTTCACAAAAAATCGATACTTTACCCGAGCTTAAACTTTCCACAAGCACGGTTGAGTTGCGCATTAAACAAAATTTAATGATGGATAAAGTGGATATTGAGTTAGGTAAAAAAATGGATGCCTACAAACGGATGCGAAGAGCTTTTGGTCCCATAGGTAGCGCGCACGGAAAAGCCAACAAAAGTGTTTTAGAAATACGCGAAGCGCTCAAAAATTTATCCTCAGATATTGAAAATGGGTACGGTGAACGCGATAAATACGACGAATACATCACTTTTGAAAAAGATAAAATCACGAAAATAACTGTTCTTTTAAATGACTACAAAGAACAAAAAGAATCCGTTTTCAAAACCTATTTTGAACTTCACGATGAGCTTTACACTTTCTCAATGGACTTGTTGAAAAAGAATACTAAATCCACAAAATGAAACAAATTCTGCTTGTAGTTTTCGTTCTTATTGGTTGTAGTTCTGTTTTTTCCCAAACGGAAACAGACATTCAATTGGCGCAACATTACTATTCCAATGGTGAATTTGATAAAGCAACGGGCTATTATGAGAAAATCTATAACGCAACTCCTACTAAGGTTTACTTCAATCGTTATTTTGAATGTTTGGTGCAAATCAAAGATTATAAAACAGCTGAAAAAGTCATCAAAAAGCAATTAGCAGCTAATAAATCTGATTTAGAATTAAGAGTTACCCTTGGTCAGTTTTATGAAGACATCGACGAAGCAGCAAAAGCAAAAAAAGCGTATGAGGAAATTGTTGAAAATGTTGGAAATAATCCAACTGTAATCATCCAAGCGTATCAAGCTTTTGCTAGTAAAGGTAAATTTGAACTCGCTAAAATGACCTTAGACAAAGGTAGAAAAGAAGCAAATTATTATCCTTTTAACTTTCAATATGCTGATTATTATGCACTAACTGGAAATAAACCTGAAATGGTGCGCGAGTATTTAGATTATGTTCAACTACAACCAACGATGTTTGAATCCATCCAATTAGCGATGAACCAACGTTTGAAATTATCCAATAGCGAAGAACAAGAGTTTATTCTATTAAAAGAAGCTTTATTACAACGAGCACAGAAACTAAATTCCAATCTCGTTTTTTCAGAAATGATTGTTTGGCTTTTTGTGCAAAGTAAAAATTTCGGTGGTGCATACACGCAAGTGGTCGCTTTAGATAAAAGAACCTCAAACGATGGATTCCGCGTTCAAGATTTGGGACTAATTTGCCTTGAAAATAAAGATTATACTGCAGCAAGAAAATGCTTCAATTATGTAATGACTTTAGGTGAAAATGGCCCAATTTACTTCGAAGCACTGAAATCTTTGTTGAATACAAGATATGTTGAATTAACAACAAACAGAGCTTATTCGCAAACAGAAATCGACGCAACACTCTTAGACTATGAAAACGCGATTGTAAAAACAGGTAAGAGCAGACAAAGTGTTACTATTATTTTAGAGTATGCTCACGTTCTCGCATTTTACGCCAATAAAGCTGATAAAGCAATAGAAATGTTGACAAATTTAATGCAAACTCCAGGTTTAACAGATATCCAAAAGGCACAACTAAAAATGCAACTCGCAGATGTTCACGTTTTGGGTGGAGATATTTGGGAGGCGTCTTTATTATACATGCAAATTGACACTGATTTTAAATTTGAATCTATTGGTGAAGAAGCGAAGTTTAAAAATGCACGCGTTTTCTATTTCGATGGAGAATTTGATTTCGCACAAGGCCAATTGAACGTTTTGAAAGAAGCAACCTCTCGATTGATAGCAAATGACGCTATGCAATTGTCAGTTTTTATAACGGATAATTTTGGTCTAGATAGCAATTATACGGTAATGACTTGGTTTGCAAGTTCTGAGTTATTAATTGAGCAACATAAATATTCTGAGGCTTTCCAATTGTTTGATAGTATTCAATTGAATTTCCCGTTTCATTCTTTAGCTGATGAAATTTTATTCCGCAAAGCAAAAGCAAATGAAATGCAAGGAAATTGGCAAAAAGCCTTAGATTACTATGAAGATTTATTGAAATTTCACGGACAAGATATTCTTGCAGATGATGCGCTTTTCAGAATGGCTGACATCAATGATAATGTATTATTGAATAAAGAAAAAGCGTTGGAATTTTACCGTCGATTGGCAATTGATTACAAAGGAAGTTTGTTTTCTGCCGAAGCGCGCAAACGCATACGTGTGCTGCGAGGAGATAAAAATATAGAAGGCGAAGACGATGAATTATAATAATAAAAGAGTAGGGGTCATTCGCGAATGCCCCCTACTCTTTTATTATTTTTTATGGCATTTCTCTAGTAAAAGCAGGAATTCCTGTAATATCCATTCCCGTAATTAATAAGTGAATGTCATGTGTACCTTCATACGTTACAACAGACTCTAAATTTGCCATGTGGCGCATCATAGAGTATTCACTTGTAATTCCCATTCCACCATGTATTTGTCTAGCTTCGCGAGCAATATTTAATGCGATTTCAACATTGTTTCTTTTCGCCATTGAAATCTGAGCGGAAGTTGCTTTTCCTTCATTTCTCAATTGACCTAAACGCAATGTTAACAATTGAGCTTTAGTGATTTCAGTAATCATTTCCGCCAATTTCTTTTGAGTCAATTGAAATGCCCCGATTGGAACATTAAATTGAGTTCTTTCTTTAGAATAACGCAAAGCTTGATCATAACAATCCATTGCAGCACCTAATGCACCCCAAGCGATTCCAAAACGTGCTGAATCCAAACAGCTTAAAGGAGCACCTAAACCTGTTCTTCCTGGTAAAATATTTGTTTTCGGAACTTTAACATCAACAAAAATTAATTCACCAGTAGCGGAAGCTCTTAACGATAATTTTCCGTGCATTTCAGGAGTAGAAAAACCTTCCATACCTCTTTCAACGATAACTCCATGAATACGACCAGATTCATCTTTCGCCCAAACCACTGCTATATCTGCGAAAGGTGCATTTGAAATCCACATTTTAGCACCATTCAAAATAACATGGTCACCAGCATCTTTGAAATGAGTTGTCATTCCGTTTGGATTTGAACCATGGTCAGGTTCAGTCAATCCGAAACAACCCAT
Source organism: Chitinophaga pinensis (assembly GCA_945897765.1). GTDB lineage: Bacteria > Bacteroidota > Bacteroidia > Flavobacteriales_D > Crocinitomicaceae > UBA952. Next base: position 11,852 of record CAMDGP010000005.1, on the reverse strand, counting down.
CATTTCTCCAGTTGCCAATTTCGGCAAGTATTTCATTTTTTGTTCTTCGGTTCCATATTTCCAAATCGGATACATCACTAAAGAAGACTGAACAGAAGCAGTTGAACGCAAACCTGAATCACATCTTTCTAATTCTTGCATGATTAAACCGTAAGAGATTTGATCTAAACCAGAGCCGCCATATTGTTCTGGAATATAAGGTCCAAAAGCACCTATTTCCCCTAAACCTTTTAATAAATGAGTAGGAAAAGTGGCATTTTCAAAGTGCTCATCAATGATTGGAGAAACTTCTTTTTTCACCCAAGCTCTTGCTGCATCGCGCACTAATTTGTGTTCGTCGGACAATAAATCGTCCATTGCATAATGATCTGGGTGTGTGTACAAATCTGTTTTCATATTTAGATTTTTTTAAGTGGTGCAAAAGTAAGTATTGTATTTATGACAAAGCATTCAAATTCTAATTAATTTTGTGTTTGATGATTCTATTTTTAATTCCTCTTTCCCCCGAATTTAAATTGCTTGAAAGAGAAGTACAAATGAGTACACTGTTGTTGTCTATTGCAATTTTTAGTTTTATACTCATTGGGTGGAGCGGTATTCGTAACAATGGTTTCTTGAATTTATTAATTAAAAATTTTTTTCGATTAAGTCCAAAAGAAAAAGAGTTTAAAGAATCGCTCAAAATTAATTTTGGCTCATCTTTATTATTATTTATTAATTTTTTCATTGCGCTTAGCTTGTGTTTTTTCCTCCTTTTTAATGAAAAAATTTCAAGATGGGAATCAGTTTTTTTCTCAATTATATCTTCTCTCGTTTTTTTATTCATACAACAGTTTGGCTATCGTTTTGTTTCTTTTTTATCAGGAGAAAAAGAAGTATCAGAGGCAGTTACAACGATAAACCGCAATACTTGGCAATTTGGAGGAATGCTTTTATTGATACTTTCGATACTGTGGATATTGAATTTTAAGCATGCTGAGGTGTTGAGTTATAGCTTTTTCATCCTGTTGTTTTTGATGTTAATCTTAAGGATGATTAAAGGTTTACTTCTAACCTTTAAAAAGAGGATAAAATGGTATTATTTTATTTTGTACCTTTGCGCGCTTGAAATACTACCCGCTTTCATTTTTTTAAAGTTAGCGTTTGGTTATTTTCAACTGGAAATGTGATGGTTGAATTATATTAAAATCGTCTAAAATTGGCAATAAAAACTATACTGGTTTCTCAACCTAAGCCCGAAGGTGAAAAGTCCCCTTATTTTGATTTGGCTGAAAAGTACAAATTGAAAATAGATTTTCGCCCTTTCATCAAAGTAGAAGGAATTGATGGAAAAAATTTTCGTGCACAAAAAGTAAATATAGCTGACCATTCAGCTGTCATTTTAACATCTAAGGTGGCGGTAGATCATTTTTTTAGAATTGCAGAAGAGATTCGTTTTGAAGTTCCGGAAACAATGAAATATTTCTGTATTTCTGAAGCTGTAGCGCTCTATTTACAAAAATATGTTGCCTACCGTAAACGTAAAATCTTCTTTGGTAAACAAACAATAAGCGATTTGGCAGATGTGATGAAAAAGCATAAAGCCGAAAAATTTCTTCTACCTTGTACAGACATTCTGCGTGATAATATTCCGATTACTCTAGAGCAACAAGGAATGGCATTTACGAAAGTAATTTTGTATAAAACAGTTGCTTCCGATTTGTCTGATTTAGAAGATGTTTATTACGATATGCTTGTGTTTTTTAGTCCTGGAGGAATAGAATCCTTGTTGAAAAACTATCCTGACTTTAAACAAAATGAAACAGTTATTGCAGCTTTTGGTCCAACGACTGCAAGTGCTGTTATTAAGCATAATTTACGTTTAGACGTTCATGCACCACATCCAAAAGCTCCTTCAATGGTTGGGGCAATAGAATTGTTTATAAAGGAACAATTGAAGAAAAAGTAATTTAATCTACTATTCGCTTTATCAATTCTCGTAAACCTTCACTCGCGTTTGCTTTTATTTTTATAAAATGTGAAGGGCTTGAAAACTCTTCTACATTTGGGTCGATGATATAGCATTTACAAGTTTCAGGTGCTGTATGAATCAAACCAGCTGCTGGATATACTTGTAGCGAAGTTCCTATAACTATCAATATATCTGCTTCTTGAAGAATTTTTACGGCGTCGTTTAAAGCAGGCACTTCTTCCCCAAACCAAACAACATGTGGACGTAAACGAAAACCATCTGCACATTTGTCATTTGGTGTTAACTCCCAACCTTCAATCGGATAATACTTTTCTTCTTGTTTTGGACCAGAAGATTTTGATAAACGAATATTTCCATGAAGGTGAAGTGTGTTTGTTGAACCTGCGCGTTCGTGTAAATCGTCGATGTTTTGCGTAATCACAAAAACGTGAAAGTCTTTTTCTAAAGTTGCTATTAATAGGTGTGCATTGTTTGGTTGCGCTTCCATAATTTGCTTTCGACGCTGATTATAGAAGTCTGTGACAAGGTTAGGATTTCTTTTCCACGCCTCGGGAGTTGCAACATCCTCAATTCTAAACTGTTCCCAAAGACCACCGCTGTCCCTAAAAGTTCCTATTCCACTTTCAGCACTCATTCCTGCGCCAGAAAAAATTATTAAATTTTTTTTCATACGTTAAACTTATTATTAAATTTACACTAAAATATTAAATTTTTAACCATGAAAAAACTTTTACTTAGTCTAGCTCTTTTCGCTGGAATTTCAACAGTAAATGCTCAAACGCCAGTTGGAACTGTTGTTGGAAACTTTACTTTGACCGATTTAAACGGAACACCGCATACATTGTTTGATTATTTAGATGCTGGTAAAACAGTTGTAATTGATGTGTCTGCAACTTGGTGTGGTCCATGTTGGGGCTACCATGGCACAAATGCCTTGAATGATTTTTACAACGCTAAAGGTCCAAATGGAACAAATGAAGCAATGGTTTTCTTTATTGAGGGAGATGTATCAACTCCAACTACAGGTTTGTCTGGTGGTGCAAATGGTACTGGTAATCCTGCGTCTCAAGGTGATTGGGTTACGGGTGAAAATATGCCAATCATTGACTTGACGACAGCTGCATCTTTTGAAAACACAGGTTTAGATATCGCTTTCTTCCCAGTTATGTATGTTATTTGTCCTAACAGAACGGTTTACAAATCAGGTGTAGCTGGTTCAATCGGAACATTAGCATTATTAAATAGCTACATCGGTGGATGTCCTTCTCCGGCTACTGCTTCTGCTGACGTTACAATGATGTCTTATAATACTGATACTTACATTTGTACAGGATCTTCTCATACACCAGAAGTAACTATACAAAACAATAGTACAACTAACTTAACAAATGCTACTGTAACAATCACACAAGGTGGAAATACTGTTTCAACAGGAACATACACAGGCAACCTAGCTTCTTATGGTGTTGCAACAATTACTTGTACCCCTATTACTAATCCTTCTTCAGGAGCATTAGTTGCTACAGTTACAACAACGGGTGATGCTCTAGAAACAAATGGTGTAATTAACACAGCATTAACTGTTTATACTGCAGCAGCAGCTCCATTAGTTCAAGATTTTACTTCAACTGCATTTCCTTATTCTGAATACAAAGTAAGTTCTCAAACAGGTAAAAATTGGGAATATAGTTCTGGAACTATGAAGTACGATTGTTATAATTACGCCAACACCAGCAAAGGTGATTTATTTATTGAACCAGTAAATCTTTCTTCTCTTGTAGATCCTTCATTATCTTTCGACGTTGCATACAGAGGTTATACTTCGGCAACTCCTGAAACTGATAAATTGGAAGTATTCGTTTCAACTAATTGTGGATCGACTTGGACTTCTGTTTATAATAAACAAGGAGCAACTTTGTCAACTGGAGCAACTCAAACTGCTTCATTTACACCAGCATCTGCAGCAGATTATAGAAATGAAAATGTTTCTTTAGCTGCATTCACTGGTCAAAGTGAGGTTTTTATCAAATACGTGGGAACATCAAACTATGGAAACAATATGTACATTGATAACATTAATGTATCAAGTGCTACTAGTGTAAGTGAAAACGAATTAACAAGTTTATCTGTTTATCCTAATCCTGCTTCAACTGAAGTAAATGTTTCTTTCGAGGCTAAAAACGGTAATTACTCCGTGAAATTAATTGATCTTCAAGGTCGCGTAATTGCTAACCAAAATTTATCAAACTTAAGTGGAACTCAAGTAATTTCTATCCCAACTTCAACTGTTGCTAAAGGAAGCTACATTGTTTCAATTACATCAAATGGAATGACTTCAACAAAATCTGTTGTTATCAAATAAACGCCATTAACTAAAATAAAAAAGGCTGTTTCGAAAGAAGCAGCCTTTTTTTATTAAAAAACGCGAGAAATCAACCAATCCAATTCTGTTTGGAAAACCTCTTGTTGTTCCGGTTCATTATGAATTTCATGGAACAAACCCGGCCAGTATTTAACGGTTACATTTGAACCTGCATTTTGCATAAACTCTTTTGTTCCTTTAGGAGAAGTCAAACGATCCTCTAAACCATGCATTACTAAAAGTGGCATTTTTATTTTAGCTGCATTTTCAATTGCATAAGGTCCTGCAAAATGAACATTCACAAAAAATGCTGAGGTTATCTTGTCGTGAACCAATTCATCAACTTCATAGGCTCTAACTACTTTTTTGTCTCTGGAAATCGCTGCTGTTTCAAGACCTGTAGATTGTGATAAAGTTGGAATTAGACCCGCACTTAATTTACCAAGAACAACTTTCCATTTTGGTGGTTCAAAAGCTAGTTTGAGATAAGGAGAAGTAACAATTGCCGCGCTTAATTCTGGTTGTCTTCTAATGAGATAATTCAAAGTTAAATTTCCTCCCATGCTGTGACCATAAATTATAATAGGTAGCTCAGAAAATTCTTGTTTTACCTTTTTTAGAAAAGATTCAATATCGTTCATCAATGCCTCGTAATTGGGAGTATGTCCGCGTTTACCATCTGATTTTCCATGACCACGAAGGTCAATTCCCATAGTTGCAAAACCATGATCTGCAAAGAATTTAGCAACATGAATATAACGTAAGCTGTGCTCACCCATTCCGTGAATAAGCGCAATGACTGCTTTACAGTTTCCTTTTGGCAGAAGTTTAAATCCTCTTAAATTTAATCCATCAGTTGTTTGAAGCGAAAATTCTGTTTGCATAGTAGTAGATTTGAAGTTATAAAGAAAAGAAAAAGTTAGCAGTTGAAAAGTGTTTTACATCATTTTTTCTTTCGCTCTTAAAATTAATAATCAAGATTATCTCAATTAAAAAAAATAAATTTTCCTTGATTGTGTAATTTAGAACTCAAAACAAAAAATAGGTAATGATTAGCTTTTAAAGAGATAATAATTAATTGCAAAAATCACCTCTGTTAAGGATAAGCATTTTATTGAAATTGGTGGTAGTGGAATAAAAGTTCAAGTTGATGAACTCGAGAACATTGTAGCACTTAGCAAACAGATTCTTGATATAACAAAAGGATGTTTTGCAGAGTAATTAATTTTTATTCTTAATTCAACTGCTTAATAATCAAATTCGCATTCCGATAGCTATCGAGGACGCAATTACTTAATTCGCAACTATTCCGTTCGCAATTCCTAAGCAGTCTGTTCGTCCATTAACAATAATCCTTATTTTTGTAAAGTACATTAATTATGGATAGAAACCAAGATTTACTCAATAGAAGAGAAGACGCCAAACTCGGAGGAGGAATTGAGCGCATCAACAAACAACATCAACAAGGAAAATTATCTGCAAGAGAGCGCGTTACAGTGCTTTTAGATGAAAATTCTTTTCAAGAAATTGGCGCTTTTGTTGAACATCGTTCCAATGCTTTTGGCTTAGATAAAACGCGTTTTCCTGGAGATGGTGTCATCACAGGTTACGGAACAATTCACGGAAGATTGGTGTATGTGTTTTCTCAAGATTTCACCGTTTTGGGAGGTTCACTTTCTGAAACACATGCCGCGAAAATCTGTCGCATTATGGATTTAGCGATGAAAAACGGTGCGCCTGTTATCGGATTGAATGATTCGGGTGGTGCACGTATTCAAGAAGGTGTGGTTTCTTTGGCTGGTTATGCGGATATTTTCTACAGAAATACGCGCGCTTCTGGTGTGATTCCACAAATTTCAGTAATCATGGGTCCTTGTGCTGGTGGAGCGGTTTATTCTCCTGCATTGACCGATTTCATTTTCATGGTGGAAGAAACTTCTTACATGTTTGTGACAGGTCCAAATGTTGTGAAAACCGTAACACACGAGGAAGTTACCTCAGAGGATTTGGGTGGAGCAAAAACGCACGCAGAAAAATCGGGAGTGAATCATTTTACATCCAGTAATGATGTTGAATGCTTGAAACAAGTGCGCGATTTGGTGACTTATTTCCCACAAAACGCTTATGAGCAAGCACCGCAACCAAGCATTTACGAATTTAACAAAGCAAAATTAAATCAGATTGGAAAAATTTTGCCAGACAATACAAACATCCCTTACGACATTCGCAAAGTAGTAGATTGCGTAATTGATGACACTAGTTTCCGTGAAGTTCAAGCCGATTATGCTAAAAACATTGTCGTTGGATTCGCACGTATCGAAGGAAGAACAATTGGCGTGGTTGCCAATCAACCGGCAGCAATGGCAGGCGTTTTAGATATCGATGCGTCTAGAAAAGGAGCGCGCTTCGTTCGTTTTTGTGATTGTTTCAATATTCCACTTTTAGTGTTTGAAGATGTACCTGGATTCTTACCTGGAACGGATCAAGAATGGCGAGGTATCATCACACATGGTGCAAAATTATTGTACGCTTTTTCAGAGGCTACCGTTCCGAGAATTACCGTGATTACTCGCAAAGCTTACGGTGGAGCCTTTGATGTGATGAATTCAAAAAATATCGGTGCTGACTTAAATTTTGCGTGGCCAACAGCAGAAATCGCTGTGATGGGAGCCAAAGGTGCAGCGGAAATTATTTTTAAAAGAGAAATTGCAACAGCAGAAGACCCGCAAGCAAAATGGCTGGAGAAAGAAGCTGAATACGCTGAAATGTTCGCAAATCCTTACCGTGCTGCAGAACGTGGAATCGTTGACGATGTTATTCTTCCTGAAGAAACAAGAGCTAAATTGATTGCTGGATTCAAAATGCTGGAGAAAAAAGCAGAAACCTTACCAATGAAAAAACATGGAAATATCCCGCTTTAGAATTGAAAATGTAGAATGTAAAATTGAAAGTTAAAAACGAAGAGTTAAGAGATGAATTATAAATTAGAAAATTACATTTTCAAATCAACACATTTTCAAATTTTCAAATTCTATCTTTCTCATTCTCTCATTTCTCATAAAGTCCTAAAATCCTATTGTCTTAATATCTTATAAATCAAAACAAAAAATGAAACAACTAATCGAAGCCTTCCCGCAAAACATCGTTGATGCAATTGCAATCGCAAGTGGGAAAAACTACCAACAACCAAAAAACGAAATTAAAAACATCTTAATCTGTGGATTGGGTGGATCTGGAATCGGAGCGAAAATCGTTTCAAACTGGGTTCAAGACGAAATCAAAGTTCCAATTATCATTAGCAACGAATATTCGTTACCTGCATTTGTAGATGCAAACACACTTGTAATCGGATCTTCTTATTCTGGAAATACAGAAGAAACTACAATGAGTATTGCTGAAGCAAAAGAAATCGGTTGCCATATCATCGGAATTTGTAGCGGTGGACATTTGGCTTCATTCTGCGAAGAAAACAGCTATGATTACGTTATCGTTCCTGGTGGAAATCCGCCAAGAAGTGCTTTGGCATTTTCAGTAGTTCAATTATTGGATATTTTAGCAAAATTGGGATTAACTTCTCCTGTAAACGTTGATAAAATGCGCAGTGCTGTTGATTTATTAAACGCTGATAACGCTGAAATTCACCAAAAAGCCAAAGAAATTGCTGACTTCTTATTCGGTAAAGTTGGTGTTTATTACGCTGAGACAAAATACGAAGGAGTAATCGTTCGCGCGCGTCAACAATTCAACGAGAATTCAAAATATTTAGGGTGGCACCACACGATTCCTGAAATGAACCATAACGAATTGGTTGGTTGGACAGGTGGCGATGCACGTTTTGCACCCTTATTTTTCTGTACAGGAGATTTACACCCAAGAAACCAAAAACGTTTGGAAATAACAATGGCTCACGTTGAGAAAATCTGTGGATCAATCTATAAATTAGACGCAAAAGGTGATTCGTTCATCGAGCGTTCTTTATACTTGATTAATGTGGTAGATTGGGCTTCTTACTACTTATGTAATTTGAATGGCGCTGATATTATTGACATCGCCATCATCGATTACTTAAAAGGTGAAATGGCTAAATTCTAAATGAATCTACCAAAAAATGTCACTTGTGAATTCCTAGGTCTCATTGATTACAAAGAGGCCTGGGATTACCAAGAAAAATTATTGAAAGAAGCAGTTGATTTAAAAATTGCTTTTCGCAATGGTCAAACGAACGAAATTCCCAACAATTATTTGCTGTTTTGTCAACACCCACACGTTTACACCTTGGGAAAAAGTGGCAAACAAGAACATCTTTTACTTGACGATCAGCAACTCCTTGACAAGGACGCAAAGTATTACAAAATCAATCGTGGAGGAGACATTACCTACCATGGACCAGGACAATTGGTCGTTTACCCTATATTCGATTTAGAGCAATTTTTTACCGACATTCACAAATACTTGCGCTTACTTGAAGAGGCCGTAATCTTGACTTTGAGCGACTTTGGAATTATTAGTGGGAGAGTTGAAGGTTTAACAGGGGTTTGGATTGAAGAAGATACTGAACGCGCCCGAAAAATATGTGCAATGGGAGTAAAATGCTCGCGTTGGGTAACCATGCACGGAATCGGATTTAACATAAATACAGATTTGAATTATTTTTCTCATATAATTCCTTGCGGGATTGATGACAAAGCAGTAACTTCAATGCAACAAGAGCTAGAGCGTAAAATCGACATAGAAGAAGTTAGCACAAAACTCTTGAATCACATTTCAGATTTGTTTGAATTTAAACTTTAATCTATGTTTAAAAAACTACTGCGTTACTTACTTTACTTTATTTTATTAGTAATTATTGGAGTAAATTTATTCATCGTTTTAACAGGCCGCTATTATTTATATAGTGGGATTTCAAAAACATACCTAATAGGAAAAACGGGTCCTACAATTTACGACTTAGATGTTTTTCCAAAGGCAACAATTGAAACTTCAGGTATTTCATTTCAGTGGAAAGAACATAAGCAATTCAACAAAGCTGCTTTTACAGCAAACGAAGAAAAGTTTCACAAAAAGTGGAAAACGCAGGCGTTTTTAGTGTTTCAAAACGATACTTTGTTGTTCGAAAAATATTGGGGAACTCACAATCGTGAAATGGTTTCCAATTCTTTCTCCGCAGGAAAAACTGTTATCAGTTTGTTGATAGGAATTGCGATTGAAAAAGGAAAGATCAAAAGCGTTGAAGAACCCGTTGGAAACTATATTCCAGAATTTAAAGAAAACGGAAGAGACAAAGTTACGATTCGTCATTTGTTATTGATGGCTGCAGGTTTTGATTGGGAAGAAAGTGGTGTAAATCCTCTTTCTGAAACAGCTGAAGCATATTACACAGACGACTTGTATGGATTGATAACGCGCCAAAAAGTAGTTGTAAAGCCCGGTACAATTTTTAATTATCAAAGTGGTGACACCCAAATTTTAGCTTTCGTTTTGAAGAAAGCAACAGGGAAAGCGATAGCTGAATTAACTGAAGAATGGCTTTGGAAACCAATGGGAGCAGGTCAAACAGCCTATTGGAGTTTAGATAAGGAAAATGGCGACGAAAAAGCATATTGCTGTTTATATGCTTCCCCAAGAGATTTTGCATTGCTTGGATTCTTAATGTTGAATCAAGGAAAAATCGGTTCAAAACAAATCGTTCCTGAATGGTATATGCAAGAAATGGTTAAAACACCACCTATTCAAACTGATGAAGGAATTGTGAATACACGCTATGGATTCCAAACGTGGGTGTATCCAAATTTTGGAAATCCTGTTCACTATTACCGTGGTTTAGGCGGACAATACATTATGGTGATGCCAAAAACAGGTCGAATGGTCGTGCGTTTAGGACATAGAAAAACACCAAATTATCTGATCCCTAAAAGAAATAAAAACGACAAAGAATTTTGTAAAGTAAACAATCAAAGAGTTGGGCATTCTTGGGATGTTTTTTATTATTTAGCAATGGGAGAACGTTTGGCGAATAAAATCGAAAAATAAATGAAAGAAGAATTATTAGGACCTAAGGTTGAAAATGTGGGCGTTGCTGTTATTCAAAGTATTAACGAGGAAAATGAGAAGGAGTATACAGTTTACCTAATTAGTTTGCGAGAAGACATCATGGAGGGTATTATTGTAGCAAGTACAGGTTACGGAGAAAACACGGTGACTGGAGAAAAAATAAAAACCTCTACTTTGCGCCATGGAATTGAGGTGTTGTTGCCAAATGAAATTGCTAAAATTGAACCCATAATGCCTGATGTTTTTGGACTTTCAAATGAATACTGGGTAAGTTTTTGGGTGGAAGATGTATTATTTGATAAACGTTTTGTTTTTCCAGCGGAATCATTGATTGAAGAAAACTTCAAATACTTAGATGCTTTTAAACGAAAAGGAGTGATCTTGATTTAAAAAACACTTAACTTGATAACCGAAACTACTACTACAATTTACTTAGCCGATAACTTTGAGCTTATGGCAAATGGTATCGCTTCAATTTAAAGAATAGAAATAATTACTTTCGGGATTAAATTCAACTAAAAATGTACACATCTTTTAAAAAAGTATCCGATTCTGAAACCATTTTAACTGAACTTATGATTCCTAGTTATTCCAATTTTGGAGGAAAAGTTCACGGTGGAATTTTATTGTCATTAATGGATAAAGTGGCGTACGTAACTGCCGTTAAACACTGTGGAAATTATGCAGTAACAGTAGCTGTTGAAGGTGTTGAGTTTTTAAATCCGGTTGAAGTAGGAGAGTTGGTTTCCTATGAAAGCTGCTGTGAATTACGTTGGTAACACTTCATTGATTATTGGCATGCGCATCGAAGCTTTAAATCCTAAAACAGGAGTTATAAAACACACTAATTCTTGTTACTTTACGATGGCAGCGAAAAACGAAAATGGAGAATTGGTTGAAACACCCGGAATTATTTTAGAAAACGACGAACAAATTAGACGTTTCGCAGAAGGAATGACAATCAAAAAACTTTCTAAGGAAAAACGAACGATACTAAAATCTGATTTTCTTCATTTATCAAATGAAGAAGTGCGTGAAAGTATCAGCGGCGAGAAATGCCAAATAGCATTCAATTAAATTTATAAAAAATAGCTTTTGTTTTACCTTCTAACTTTATTCTTATCGAATTAAGTTTACGTGACCAGTAAAGACTATTCTATCATCTTTTTTAGGGTTCTTAAATACAATTCTATAAGTATAAGTTCCTCCTTGAACTGGTTTTCCCTCTGAACCATATGTTCCATCCCAACCAAATTCAACATTAAATGTTTCAAATACTATTTCTCCCCAACGATTGTAAATTAACATTGTAAAATTGTATGGGTCATAGCCACTGGTGAATATAGGTTTCCATGTTTGATTATAATTGTCACCATCAGGAGTAAATGTATTTGGAATATAGTAAACCAATCCTTCATCGAAGCCAATTCTTACTAAAGTAGAGTCGTAACAACCACTTTGAGAATA
>CAMDGP010000004.1 GCA_945897765.1 Chitinophaga pinensis | reverse complement strand
TAATAAAACTCAAAATAAGGCACAAAAAAACACTGTGTTATTCAACTAAGAATAGTTACACAGTGTTAAGAAAGCTTTTAAGATAATATTATTTCGCTGCAGTATCGTTGTTTACAGTTTGCTGTGTACTTGAAAAAGCATCACAACTAACTTTTTTACTTCCACCACAAGAAGCAATTACTAGAACGAAAAGGGCTAATCCAACGAATACTGTAATTTTTGATTTCATATTTTGATGTGTTAATTGACTTTTTTAATGAGTTTGCTAAATTATAACTTTAATAATCAATAATCTAATTTTAAACGAAAATCTTTTGAAAAAATTCTTTCATTTCAAAATTGATATCCTGCCTAGTTTATTAAATAATTTCTTATATATATTCAATCTTAAGAAAATGATTCTTTTTACAAGAAGTAAAAATCACTTATAAAAATTCATTTCATCAACATACTTTCTTACAGGTTCTGTTAATAGGTAACGCACATCTTTTCCTTCCTTAATTGATTGGCGTATGAAACTAGAAGAAACCTTCATTACGGGTGCATCTTCGCAAAATTCAACATTATTGTGCGATTTATAGTTGTTTATTAAATCAGCGCTCATAGCAACAACCTCCAATTCTTCTTGCATTGTCAATACACGTGGATACACATAAATCTTATGCTTTTCCAAAATTACTTCGTGATTGAACCATTTATGAAACGTTCTTAAATTATCCTCACCCATGATTAAAGCGAAAGAATCATTGGGATGTTTTTCCTTTAAATAAGTTAGCGTTGTCATTGTATAACTCGGTTTCGGAAGGTTAAATTCAATATCTGATGCGCGCAATTTTGTATTGTCATCAATTGCAACTTTCACTAATGCCAAACGGTGAAAATCAGCCAACAAAGTCGATTTATCTTTTAAAGGATTCTGTGGTGTTACGACCATCCAGACCTGATCTAAATCTGTGTATTCCGCCATATAATTTGCAATAACCAAATGCCCCACATGAATGGGATTAAAGGTTCCGAAATACAATCCTATTTTCATTTGTTAATAAATTCAGTTACTATATTTCTTGCTTGTTCTATGGCTTTCTCTAAAACATCATTTTCAATTATAACATCAAAATTATTGGCACTTTTCAATTCTTGAATGGATTTCGCTAAACGTAGTTGAATTTTTTCTTCGCTATCTGTTTTTCTATTTCGCAAGCGATCTTCTAAAATCTGAATACTTGGTGGTTGAATAAAAACGGCTAATGCTTTTTCTTTAAAAGTATGCTTCAGATTCAAGCCACCAATAACATCCACATCAAAAACTACTGTTTTTCCCATTGCCCAAATTCGTTCAATTTCACTTTTGAGTGTTCCGTAATACATGTCAGAATAAACTTCCTCCCATTCAATAAAAGCGTTTTGCTCGATTTTCTCTTTGAATGTTTCAACACTTAAAAAACGATAGTCTTTACCATCAATTTCTTTTCCTCTTGGATGGCGGCTACATGCAGAAACAGAAAATGCCAAATTATCCATTGCGTTCAATAAGGCATGAACAATTGTTGTTTTACCTGCTCCAGATGGCGCCGAAAAGATGATGCACTTTCCTGTGTTAAGCTCTCTCATTTTATAATGTATTCAATACTTGTTCTTTAATTTTTTCGAGCTTGTCCTTCATTTCTACCACTAATTTTTGCATTTCAGCGTGATTACTTTTACTTCCTAAAGTATTTATTTCACGGCCAATTTCTTGTGCTATAAATCCTAATTTTTTACCCGACAAAGGAGTTACCATTGTTTCTAAAAAATAATCTAAATGATTTGCTAAACGCATTTTTTCTTCCGAGACATCTAATTTTTCAATGTAAAAAATCATTTCTTGTTCTAAACGATTGTCATCCATTGATTTCGTTTCTAACTCTTTTAAAGCCTTGGTTAATCGTTCTTTAACAGTTATCACACGTTCTTGTTCGTAATTTGCAATGGCGTTCAATAAACTTCTAATTTCCCCGATTCGGTTGGTAAATTCTTGTTGCAAAGCTTGACCTTCTGTTTTTCGGAAATCGTGTAATTTATTACAAGCGTCTTTCATTAAATCCAACAAAAAACCTTTTTCTGCTTCCGAAAGTTCTGGTGCTTGTTGATTTAATACATCTGGCATTTTTAAAACCAAAGCTAAATAATCACTTGGTTTTTCGTTCCATTGCTCATTAATAGACTTCAATTCGTGATAATATTTTGTTGCCAAAACATGATTGATTAAATCATTAGAAGCATTCGCTGTGCTTTCAATATAGATTCCTAAATCAACTTTTCCTCGGTCTAAATTTTCCACCACAATTTTGCGTATGTCTGTTTCTAATTCACGGTAAGTTGACGGAATCTTTACATTCAAGTCCAAGCCTTTACTGTTCAAAGAACGTATTTCAATGGAAACTTTTTTTGATTCGAAAACACCATTGCTTTTTCCGAAACCTGTCATTGATAGAAGCATTTTATTTTGAATTGAAAATGTAAAATTGAGAATGTAAAATGTAGTTCCGAAAACTTTCGGAAAAAAATATTGTTTAATCTAAAAGTAAATCGGCATCAATACCTTCGTTTTGATCTTTGATAAAAAGTGCAATTTCACTAATAATTTGGTGTTTCCGATCTTCTTTTTCTTCCAGATCTTCAGCGTAATCTTTCAGATATAATTGAGCTTCCAATAATTGGTGTTCTTCAAAAGGGCCACTTAGATTTTCGAGAATCGTCAAACATTCTAGAGCTTGTAAAAAATCACCTTCAGTGGCTAAAGAAACAAATTCAGCCAAGTATGCACTAAAGTCTAGTTTGCTATTCCAAATAGTTGTCAATAATTGCTGGCCAATGTTTGCTTCTTTTTCATTACGAATCGCTTCTACTAAATCCTCTGTAATTTCTTGATCCTGAATATTCGCAATCAATTCCAAAATTGCTTTTGACACAATTACTTCCTTTTTTCTAAGTACATCTATCAAATCTGGTAGAACAGTTTTATCACCAATTGTTTCCAATATTTTTAATGCGCCAAGCATTTTAGCTTGTGAATCACTTTTCAAATCTACAATTGTCTCTGCAATTTTTAATTTCGTTTGTGCTTTTGTCATAATTTCAATAAGCGACAAAGGTAGTTATTTGAAGTGAATGAGGAGAAAATCCAAAATCTACTCTCCTTCCTCTTTTCTCTTGTAATATTTATAGAGTTCGACTTGTGCGTGAAAAGTTGGAATGTCGGTGCGACGGTATTGATTTTTAAAATCAGCAGTAATTAATCTCGCTTTTACACTTCCACTCCATTGATAATTGAAAATCAAGTCTAACTCTTTCTGAACACTTGGTGATTCCACTAAAACCCCAACTTCAATACGTTTGTCGAGGTTGCGCTCCATAAAGTCCGCACTTGTGATGAAGTATTCGGGTTTGCCGCTGTTTTCAAATTTTAAGAAACGTGCATGTTCCAAATAGCGATCGACAATACTGATGACTTTAATGTTTTCACTTAGGTCCTTTTTACCTGGAATCAAACAACAAATTCCTCTAATAATCATATCAATCTTAACACCTGCTTGACTGGCTTGGTAAAGCTTATTGATCATTGTTTGATCCGTCAAATTGTTCAACTTGATTTTAATTCCTGCTCTTTTACCTTTTTTAGCCGCTAAAATTTCTCGTTCGATCAAGGCAATAAGTCGGCGCTTGGCATTAAACGGAGATACTAATAATTTACGAAAAGTTATCGATTCAATGTGGTTTTCTAATATTCGAAATACTTTTTTTACCTCGTTTGAAACTTCCGTTCGAGCAGTTAACAAAGCAAAATCGCTGTAAATACGTGCCGATTTTTCGTTGAAATTCCCAGTGCCGATATAAGTTATAAATTGTTCTTTGTTGTCTTTTATTCGTTTGATTTGCAGTAATTTAGAATGCACTTTCAAATTTGGCAAACCATAAATAACTTTTGCACCAAATTCTTTTAAACGATCACTCCAGTATAAGTTGTTTTCCTCGTCAAAGCGCGCTTGTAATTCAAAAATAACAGTCACTTGTTTACCGTTGAAAACTGCTGCCATCAAGGCATTCATGATTTCCGATTTGCTAGCTACTCTGTAAATATTAATTTTTATTTCTTTAACTTTTGGATCAATTGCCGCTTCACGCAAAAGGTCAACTATGTAACTAAAGCGTTGATATGGAAAATGTAAGAGTACATCTTCTTTCAAAATTGTTTCAATGATTCCTTTTCCTCGTTCAAATTGAGGAACTTCACACGGCAATTGCTTTGGGTATACAAATTCAGGTCTGCCAAAATCTGGAAACGAAATGAAGTCTTTAAAATTATGGTAACGTCCACCTGAAATTGTATTAATACCTGCCTTTAAATTCAAGCAATGTAACAAATAACCCAATAAATCATCGGGCATTTTCTCATCGTAAACGAAGCGAACAGGGATTCCTTTTTTGCGTTGCTTTAAGCTTTTTTCGATTTTCTCTATGAAAGAAAGCGTCAAATCATCGTCCAAATCGAGTTCAGCATCGCGTGTAAATTTGAAAGTGTAAGCATCAATTTCTACGGGTTCAAAAATGGAAAAAATCTCCTTTAAATATAAGCGAATAATGTCGTCAATTAGAATGATTCGAATATCCTCTCCTTTCTTCAATTGATAAAAGCGAGAGAAATCTGTCGGGATTTGAATCAATGCGTAGCGAATTTTATTTTTTTTCTCCACGATTTTTACAGCCAAGTAAATTGCGTAGTCGCGCAGTTTTGGAAAAGAGTTTTTCTTGTCTAAAATAATTGGGAAAATCGCATGTTTGAGTTGCTCATGGAAATAAATACTCAATTCTTTTTTGTGCGCGAGCGTGATTCTTTTTTCGTCGGTATGATGAATTCTTTCTTTAACCAAGGCGCGAAGAATTTTTCGATAGGCTAATTCAAACTTTTGCTGTTGCTCAATAACAACATCACGAATCTCTTGATAAAGTTCAGCTGATGTACCATCAAAACCATCTACTTTTTGTTTTTTTAGCGCAATCAAACGACGGATATTTGCAACTCGAACACGGTAGAATTCATCCATATTATTGGAGTATATTCCTAAAAAACGCATACGTTCAACCACAGGTACTAAATCATCTAAAGCTTCTTGAAGCACTCGGTCGTTAAAAGAAAGCCAGCTTAATTCACGGTTAATTATTTCCATCATCGCAAAGATGCCAAAAGTAATTTAAGAAATAAATAAAGACGATATTAAATTTTCGTAAAGTGATTAAGCAAACTCAATCAAAACTGTGCCTTTGTCGACAACATCGCCTTCGGAAATACAGATTTTTCTAACCGTTCCTATACCTTCAGCTTTGAGAATGTTTTCCATTTTCATCGCTTCAAGTGAAAGCACGTTGTCGCCAATTTGAATTTCATCACCTTCCTTAACGAAAATTTTCAAGACTCGCCCTGGCATTGGTGCTGTCAATTCTTTTAATTTTTTGATTTTTGGAATGTCTAATCCAAGAGATGCAATCAATTCATCCAATACGCCACGTTTTTTTATTTGAAAAACACGGTGGTTGATTTTAATAGTTAATTGATTATTTTCTGAATCATCTTTTACGATTTCACCATGAAATTTTTTGCCTTTGTGAAGCAATAAAAAATAAGTGTGGTCATACCATTTAACAAAAGCGCCATCGCTTGATTGTACTTCCTGACCATCTAATAACCAACGAGAATCTGACTGCATGTGACAAATATAGTGGAAAAATTTATCCAATACTCAATCTTAAATTCGGACTTTGAATTTTAGATTGTAAGGGTTAGTAAACTTTTGTTTCAATAATTTGTATCTTTAAAGTCTACTAAACTCTAAACATGAAAAAAATAGTTGGTTTTTTAAGTCTTTTTCTTATCTCAAGCTTGGCTTTGGGGCAAGTTAAATTAAAAGAAAAAGCACCATTGGCAGATGTAAAAATGAAAAACACACAAGGCGGCGAACTTTCATTAAACAATGCGAAAAAAGAAAAAGGTTTAATTGTTGCTTTCAGTTGCAACACATGTCCTTTCGTGGTAGGTACACCCGATTTTCCAGGTTGGGAAAGACAATATAACGAATTACACGAACTTGCAACAAAAAATAATATTGGTTTTGTAGTGGTTAATTCCAACGAAGCAAAACGCGATGGAGCAGATTCATTTGATGCAATGATTGAACATGCTAAAGAAAAAGAATACACAATGCCTTATTTAGTCGATGTAAATTCTCAATTGGCAAATGCGTTGAAAGCAATTACAACTCCTCACATTTATATGTTTAATGCTAAAATGGAATTGGTTTACGTTGGTTCAGTTGACAATATTTGGGACAGCAAAAGAAAAAGTGACGAACCTTATTTGAAAAATGCGATTCAAGCACTTGGAGAAGGTAAAAAAATAAAAACTCCAGACACAGCTGCGAAAGGTTGTAGTATTAAAAGAAAAATATAAAAAAAGTGGAGAGTTAATAGTTGAAAGTGAAGAGTTAGATTGCAAATTACAGATTGCAAATTGGCAGATTTCGAATTCATTCTCTCATTTTTCATTCTCTCATAAAATCAAATAGTCCTAAAATCTTAAAGTCATAACGTCAAAACAAATGAAAACACTCCTAATTTCAATCTCCCTCTTTCTATCACTTGGTGCAATTGCGCAATACCAAGGTAACGGTGGAAAACCTAAAAGTTATAAGTTGGCGGGCGAGTTCAAAAATGTTGATACCCGCTTTTTTACTGAACCGGATATTGCTGCCTTACGTGTAGAAGACGAACAAACAGACGATACTGGAACTGCACCTTGGCGCTTCGGTTTTAATAATAATACAGCTTTATCGCTAGCTAATTCTGGAACTTGGATAGAACTTCCAAACGGTGATAAAATTTGGCAATTAGTTGTAAAATGTGAGCAAGCTTTGAGTGTAAATCTTACATTTTCAAACACAAAAATTCCAGCAGGAAACGAGTTATATGTTTATAATCCGACAAAAGACTTTATCCTAGGAAAATTTGAACAAAATCACATTTACAATGGCGTTTTAGGAACAGAATTGATACCAGGAAATACAGCCGTTTTGGAATATTACGTCAAGAAAGGAAATGAACTTGGTAACGTAAATATTTCAAGAGTAACACACGGTTATAGAACAGCAAATGAATTTCAAGCAAAAGCTTTTGGAAGTTCAGGTTCTTGTAATATGAATGTTAATTGCCCGGATGGTTCAACGTGGATTCCACAACGAAATAGTGCAGTAATGCTTGTTTCTGGAAGTAATGGTTTTTGTTCGGGAGCTTTAATAAACAACACTGCAAATGACGGAAAACCTTACGTATTAACAGCAAATCACTGTTATTCAGACCCAACGGGATGGATTTTTAGATTCAACTGGCAAGCAAGCGATTGTGCAAATCCAGGAAGTTCACCTTCTTTTCAATCATTAAGTGGGGCTATTTTACGTTCAAGAAGAACACCATCAGACTTTTGTTTAGTAGAAATTACAGGAGGTTTAGAAGGAAATACAGTTCCTTTGGCTTATCAACCTTATTTTTCTGGTTGGAATCATTCAAATACACCACCGACTTCATCCGTATCAATACATCATCCAGCAGGAGACATAAAAAAAATATCATTCGACGACGGTCCCGCATCTGCTGTGCAAGCAATGAGTTCAACAGAAGCAGCAAGTTCTTGGTCGGTTCAATGGGATAGAAATACAACAACAGAAGGTGGTTCATCTGGATCTCCTTTGTTTGACCAAAATCGTCGAATTATTGGTCAATTATGGGGTGGAGGTGCTTCTTGTTCTAATTTGAATTCACCGGATTATTACGGAAGACTTTTTAATTCTTGGGAACCTGCAAATAGTACAAGCACCAATCAATTAAAATTTTGGTTGGACCCATCTAATGCTGGAGCAGAGTTTATTGATGGTTATGATCCTTCTAATGCTAATCCTGTTCTTGTTGACGCAGGTATTTCTTCGCCTCAAGGTGTTTCTGGAACATTTTGTGGAGATCAAATTTCTCCAAGTGTGACCATTTCAAACTCTGGAACAAACACATTAACAGCTGTCGATATCATTTATGCTTTTGACAGTGGAACTCCTCAAACTTATAACTGGACAGGTTCACTTCCACAATGGCAATCTACAGTTGTAAACCTTCCGACAGCAACATTAGCTTCTGGAAATCATACATTTAACGCAAGTGTAAACAACCCGAATGCAAATACGGATGAGAATGCAAACAACAATTCAACAAATTCTTCTTTTTCAGTTGTGATTGGTGGTCAAGCTGTACAGTTAAATTTATCATTGGATTGCTACGGTTCAGAAACTAGTTGGGAATTACAAGATGCGACAGGTACAGCTCTGTATGCAGCAAGTGGATATTCTGACGATCAACCTGGCCTGGTTGCAATAGACCCATGGTGCTTGCCTTATGGATGTTATTCATTAGTGGTTTTAGACTCATATGGTGACGGACTTGAAGGAGGGACTTTCTGTCAAGAAGATGGAAGTGTGGATATTTTATATAATTCATTAAGTTTAGGAAGCATTCCTTCGATAAATCCAAATTTTGGTTCACAAATAAATATTGATTTCTGTTTTGATGAAAATGGAGTTGGATTAGAAAACTTAAGGGAAAACACGATTTTAGTTTATCCAAATCCTGCTAAAAATTTGTTGACGATTCAATTAGGAACTAGTTTAAAAGGAAGCCTAAACTTTACAGATATTTCGGGTAAATTACTTTTTAGCAAAGAAATCACCAGCGCACAGACTCAACTTACTGTCGATCAATTAAGTGCAGGAACCTATTTCATACAATTCAACCTTGAAGGACAAGTATTGGTTAAGAAATTAATCATTGAATAATTACTAAGGAATGGCTGGAATTTATCTGCACATTCCTTTTTGTAAGCAACGTTGTACATATTGTGATTTTCATTTTTCAACGAATTTTGGTTCGTATAGAAAAGAATTGATTGCTGCTTTATGCCGTGAAATCGAACTTCGTAAAGCTGAAATTCAAACGGAAATTCAAACAATTTACTTTGGTGGAGGAACACCAAGTTTGCTGGAAAACGCAGAGTTGAGTTTGATTCTTGCAACGATTCGAGAAAACTATATCGTTTCAGAAACTGCTGAGATTTCCCTTGAAGCGAATCCAGAAGATGTGTGTGAAGAAAAGTTAGCACACTGGAAAAAGGAAGGAGTTAACCGCTTGAGTATTGGTTTGCAGTCGTTTAAGGAAAGTGATATGCAATGGATGAACCGCGCTCATTTGGCAAGTGATGGGGAAAAATCTGTCCGTTTAGCGCAAAAACTCGGCTTTGAAAATATTACTGTTGATTTGATTTATGGTTTGCCACAACTAACCAAAGAAGAATGGAAAAAGCACCTAGAATTAGTAACATCTTTGGGTATTTCACACATTTCAGCTTATTGTTTGACTGTTGAACCCAAAACAGCTCTACATCATCAAGTCAAACACAATCAATTGGTTACAGCCGATGAAGATACACAAAGTGAACAATTTGAGTTGATGGTTGATTTTTTGAAAACGAAAGGATTTGAGCAATACGAAATATCTAATTTTGCTAAAAACGAACAGTATTCAAAACACAATTCAGCTTATTGGCAAAGTGTTCATTACATTGGAATAGGACCTTCTGCTCACTCATTTAATGGAAAACAACGCCGATGGAATATTTCTAACAATTCGGTGTACTACAAAAATGTTGGAGTCAATGACAGTTGGTTTACAATCGAAAACTTGAGCGAAAACGAGCAATGGAATGAACTGTTTCTTACGGGTCTGCGCACTAAATGGGGAGTTTCAAAAAAGGCTATTGAAAGTTTAAATTCGTTTACAAAAGCTGAGTTTAATTTGCTAGAGAATTATATTTCTGACGGTTCAATGATTGAAACAACATCAAGTTTTATTCTCTCAGACGCAGGAAAAATACGTGCTGATGGAATTGCAAGTTCGTTTTTTAGAATTTAATAGGTGTCAACGGAGAAAGTTTAACCACAAATAAAAAACAATCAATTTTTAGTTTCTTTTTCAGAAATTGACACATTTATCATAAAAATTATCTTGTTTTTACTGCTTTTGTGATTTGGTACTATAATTGAAATTGCTAGTTCAAGATTCGAAAAATGAAGAAAAAACTAGCAGAAGAAATAAGTGAGATTATTGCAATTACGAAAGATGATGAGTCTTTCTTATCCAGTAAAATTGAACAATTGATTGAAGAGAGGAAAGCAAAGGAGGCTGTCCCAAACCGAACAAGTGATATTTATTCTGTCTTTAACGATTTTCTTCAATCTGATTTGCAATCAGAATACCAACCCATAAAAACGGGTTGGAGTAATGTTGATGCAGGTATTGGGGGAGTTCGCCCCGGTGAATTTATTGTTTTTGGCGGAAGACCTGGAATGGGGAAAACAGTTGTTTTAATCGATTTAATTAGAAGAATTGCCTTACAAAATCCTGTATTGCTTATTTCTCTTGAATTAACTGCTGTTCAAATTTCAAATCGTATCATTTCAAGTGTTTTGGATTATGATTTACCACTCAAAGGACCGGAAGATTTACGTAGAATCGACAAGGAAAAGCTAAATTTTGTAACTGATTATCTTGAAGTTATGCAACTTTCTGTTTGCGAAACAACTTTTGATTCGATGTTTGCTTTAAAATCCTTTTGCGAAAAAATGGTGAAAGAAAAAGGCATTCGGGTAATTGCAATCGACTATCTTCAAATGCTTTCAAGTAATCGCTATCGACACAATCGGGAGTTAGAAGTTAGTTATATCAGTCGAACCTTAAAAAAAATCGCTAAAGATTTAAATATTTGTATGCTTGTCACTTCTCAATTGAGTAGATCCGTAGAAACTAGAGGAGGCAATAAACGTCCACTACTCTCAGATTTACGAGAAAGTGGCGCAATTGAACAAGATGCCGATAAAGTAATTTTTGTTTATCGACCAGATTATTATGGTATTACAACAGATGAAGATGGCAACTCCACAAAAGGACAATTGGAATTACTTATGGTAAAAAACCGAACAGGTGCGATTGATCGGTTTAATTTTCATCTGACATTTCCTTCTTTGAAACTCGAACCTATGAAGGATATAAATACCCCTTTTGTTTTTGAGCGGAAACCATTTGTTGACCCAAAAGATGCTGATAGTCCATTTTAAAACCAAATGCCAATTTAAAATTAGAATAATATAAGCCGTTGATTGAAACTTATGAGTCGCATTTACTGAAATAGACTTGCGGTTGTGTTCCTGCAACCCACAATGTAAAATAGTCACTATACTAAGTGCTGTTTTACATGAAGCTACGCTTCATTGTAAATAAATCGAAGATAAACGTCAACGGCTTTTTTTAAAAAACAGCATGAAGCAAAATAACCTTATAGAACTTAAAGAAAAATATGGAACAATCTTTAGAAGGACTCTACATTCAGGTTCATTCATAGATGATGCGCCCAATGGACTGACGAGTTTTGAACGCTATTCTTTATGCTTACTTTCTATTGACCGACCTAGTGATCTTTGTACATTTTTCAAAATCCATCATTTAGAATTGGAAAGTATCATTAATAAACCAAATTATATCACGTATCATTTGCCGAAAAAAAAGAATGGTATTCGAGCGATTAATGCACCAATTGGAAGGTTAAAAAATTTACAAAAAAAACTAAATCGTCATTTGCAAGGTGTTTATTCAAGTATAAAACCTGATTGTGCAAAGGGATTTGTACTTCATACAAATGGAAGTAATTTAAAAGCAAACATCGTAGAAAATGCCTTGCCGCACTTAGGAAAAAAACACGTTTTAAATATGGATATAAAGGATTTCTTTTCTTCCATTTCCGACCAGCGGATTTATACGATTTTCAGAGAAGCACCTTTCTGTTTTGACACGCAAATTGCGTCAGCATTAACCTATCTAGTTACCATAAATAATTGCCTGCCTCAAGGTGCTCCCTCCTCCCCTATTCTTTCCAATTTTGCTTGTTTATCACTTGATGAAAAACTTACAATTTTTTCAAATCAAAACGATTGGCGTTATACGAGATATGCCGATGATTTAACTTTTTCCTCAAATGTGGCATTTACATCCGCTCAAATTGACTTCATTAAACAGGTTTTGGTTCAGGAGGGTTTTGAACCTAATGAAAAGAAATTTAGAGTGAGAACCTCCAATAAGAAACAACTTGTGACAGGATTGGTGGTCAATGAAAAAGTGAATATAGACCGAAAAATGCTAAAAAAAACGCGGGCGATGTTGTTTGATTTGCGTGTAAATGGAGCATCCAAAGCAGCTCAAAATCATTTCAAAACTGAGTATAAACCTAGTAATAATGATCAAGTTGTTTTTCTTCAAAAATTAAATGGAACAATTAATTTCATTGGACAAGTCCTTGGAAAAGAGGATGTTATTTATAAAAAAATGAGCAGTGGTTTTGCTTCTTGCTTTGCGATTGTTGAAGATGAAAGAACGTGGTATCGGTATTAGAAATTTGCTTGATGATTTTTGGAAGTATTTAATTTTAACCAGTTTTAAAGTATGAAAGCGCGAGAAATTAAGAAATCAACTCAACCCACTTAATCGAAAAATAAAGAGCCTGACAAGGTTTCTAAAACTTGGTTGGTTTTTGAAAAAGATTTCTACGTCGAAATCTTACCATTTAATAAAATTCACACAAAAGCTTTAGCTAACCTAACCATTGCCGAAAACCACAACGACCCGTTCGATCACGCAATCATTTCCCAAGCTATTTCCGATAAAATAACTTTAATTTCTTCTGATACAAAATTTAAACACTCCACAGGTCAAAAGCTAAAGTTTGTGTTCATTAGGAGATAAAATTGATGTATCACTTTCATATCAGTAAAACATCATAAACTTGAAAAACAAGTTCTTAGCAGAAGTTAGACCTATATAGGAAATAGTTGCGGACCTAAGCGACCTTGAATTTATTGGTTTTAGTATCTAAAGAATTAGTTGATTGAAAATGTTAAATAAAACAGAAATTATTACTTTCAAAATTTACCTTTTCGAAATTTTATTGTGCGTAATTGTTCGCTGTAAATTACATTTAAACCGATCAATTTCTGGATTGCGTGTTTTTGCATGTTTTGTCTTACAATTCTCAACACGTTCGCGCCACAATTTATAACTTGAAAATTTCAATTCTTTCTTCATGAGTTTTTTGACTTCCGCTTCCGACAAACCAAATTGTGCCTTGATTGCGTCAAAAGTTGTGCGGTCTTCCCAAGCCATTTCTATTATTCGATCAATAGCAAGTGCGTCTAATTTGATTTCAGATTCGACATCATCCTTAATGTTTATGTAAGCCAGTGGAGAAGGTAAATCACTGTAATGGCAATATTCTTCGTTTGTCATATTTTAAAAACAATCTAAAGCGGAAAAATGTTTGAAGTGAATTTTTTGGAAAGTGAAGTTCTTTTTGAAGTAATTTTGTGCATGCCTCAAAACAACGACACTATTTGTGCTTTAGCCACTCCAAACGCAATTGGTGCTATTGCCATTATTCGTGTTTCTGGAACCCATGCTAAGCAGAAAACGGAACAATTTTTTAGTAAAAAGCTATCCGACAAAGCTTCACACACTGTTCATTTTGGACTTTTTAAAACAGCGACAGGTGAAACAATTGATGAAGTTTTAATAAGCGTTTTTGATTCTGGTAAAAGTTTCACGGGTGAAGAAAGTGTGGAAATTTCTTGTCACGCTTCTCCTTACATTCAGCAACAAATTCTTGAAACTTTAGTAAGTATCGATTGTCGTTTGGCTGAACCGGGTGAGTTCACGAAGCGTGCTTTTATGAATGGGAAATTAGACTTATCCCAAGCAGAAGCTGTGGCGGATTTAATTGCTTCTCAATCCAAACAAGCACATCAAATTGCCCTTCGTCAATTGCGAGGAAACTTCTCTCACGAACTACACGATTTGCGCGAAAAACTTATTCATTTTGCTTCTTTGATTGAACTCGAATTAGACTTCGCTGAAGAAGATGTTGAGTTTGCCGACCGAACACAATTGAAAGCTTTAGTGGCAGAAGTGTTGCAAATTGTGAAACGTTTGGCTCAATCTTTTGCACTTGGAAACGCTTTGAAAAACGGTGTTCCTGTGGCAATTGTTGGTGCACCTAATACTGGAAAAAGCACTTTGCTAAATCAATTATTAGGTGAAGACCGCGCAATTGTATCAAATATTGCGGGAACAACACGTGATGTCATCGAAGAAACATTGAACATTGATGGGATTCTTTTTCGTTTAATTGACACAGCTGGAATCCGAGAAACAACCGAAACAATCGAAGCTTTAGGTATTGAACGTTCGCAGCAAAAGATAGAACAGGCGAGCATTGTTTTATGTATGGCAGACGCAAGCAACCCAGAAAATGTGGCGCAAGTTCAAGCTTGGCAAACGGATTTAATGGAGCTTCATCCTGACAAACTGGTATTATTAGTACTGAACAAAGTTGACATCAATAGCATTGAAATAGAAAATAGCATTGCAATAAGCGCCAAAAAAGGATTAGGAATTGACCAATTGAAAAGTAAACTCGTAGCACTAATCATAGGAACTTTTGACTTACAAAACGAAACAATTGTTGCAAATGCGCGCCATCATGAAGCCTTATTGAAAACCGCAAATGCACTTGAAAAAGCCCAATACGATTTAGACAACGGAACAACAGGAGATTTTATCGCAATGGACATTCGTGAAGCGATGCGCCAACTCGGAAATATCACCGGAGAAATCCAAATTGATAAGGATTTACTTGGGAATATCTTTAGTAAGTTTTGTATCGGGAAGTGAATCTTTGTTAATCATTGCTATTAAAACAAGTATAGTCTACAGTCTCATTTATTTATTCCTAACTTAGAAGCTATTCATTTCTAAATTCATAGTACCATGTCTAAAATTCTCGTTTTCGGTTTATTTTTAATCCTCAATTTTGGTGCCTTAGCGCTTGGTTCTTTGTTGATGGGCTCTAGTCCGATTGAAAATGAATGGTACGTTCAACTCAACAAAGCGCCTTGGACACCACCAGGTTGGGTTTTCGGAGCAGCGTGGACAACGATTATGCTATTGTTTACCATTTATTTGACCCTTCAAAAAAAAGAAAAAATCACTGACAAACGATTTGTCTTTCTTTTTGCCTTGCAGTTTTTAACAAACGTTCTCTGGAACCCAATTTTCTTTTATTTCCATTGGACTTTACTAGGAATGATTATTATGCTTTTATTAATTATTTCCCTTGTTTTGATGCTCTATTATTTCAAATTAAGGAGTTGGAAATCACTCTTTCTACTTCCTTATTTAATTTGGTTAAGTGTTGCGTTTTCATTAAATGCTTATTCTTGGTGGATGAACTAAAACCGACGAAGGTTTAAACCCTGATTGCTCTTCATTTTAGATTTTACATTCTCCATTTTCCATTCTTTTTTTTCAGTTTTAAAGACTAACTTTACACCCGTATGAAGCACATCAGAAATTTTTGCATAATTGCCCACATTGACCACGGAAAAAGCACACTCGCTGACCGTTTACTACAAACCACAGGAACAATCTCCGACCGAGAGATGCAAGCGCAAGCCCTAGACAACATGGATTTGGAGCGCGAACGTGGGATTACAATTAAAAGTCACGCCATTCAGATGAGTTACAAACACGATGGCCAAGAATATATTTTAAATCTAATTGACACTCCCGGACACGTTGATTTTTCCTACGAAGTTTCGCGTTCAATTGCTGCTTGTGAAGGCGCATTATTGATCGTTGATGCATCGCAAGGAATTGAGGCACAGACAATTTCTAATTTATATTTAGCTTTGGATCACGACTTGGAAATTATTCCAATCTTGAATAAAATGGACTTGCCGGGCGCAATGCCTGAAGAAGTTTCCGACCAAATTATGGAGTTGATAGGTTGCGATTTGGAAGACATTATCCAAGCTTCTGGAAAAACAGGTTTAGGCGTAGATAAAATTTTAGACGCAATTATTAACCGTGTTCCAGCGCCGAAAGGAGACGAGAATGCTCCATTGCAAGCAATGATTTTTGACTCGGTTTTCAATCCGTTTAGAGGAATTATTGCTTATTATCGTATTCGCAACGGCGTCTTGAAAAAAGGCGATAAAGTACGATTCTTTAATACAGGAAAAACTTACAACGCTGACGAAATCGGAATTTTGAAAATGGATTTATCCCCTCGAAAAGAAGTGCGAACAGGCGATGTTGGTTACATCATTTCAGGTATCAAGCAAGCAAAAGAAGTAAAAGTAGGTGACACCATTACCTTGGCTGAAAATCCGTGTGAAGTTTCTATCAAAGGATTTGAGGACGTGAAACCAATGGTATTTGCTGGGATTTATCCAGTTGAAACAGAGGATTACGAAGAATTGCGTTACTCGATGGAGAAATTGCAATTGAACGATTCATCGTTAGTTTTTGAACCGGAATCATCTGCTGCTTTAGGTTTTGGTTTCCGTTGTGGATTTTTGGGAATGTTGCACATGGAAATCATTCAGGAACGTTTAGAGCGAGAGTTCAACATGACGGTAATTACTACTGTACCAAACGTTTCATACAAATCGTACATGAAAAAAGACCCTGAAAAAGTCTTAATCGTAAATAATCCTTCTGAACTGCCTGATCCTTCTGGAATGGACAGAATCGAAGAACCTTATATCAAAGCGCAAGTCATCACGAAATCAGAATATGTTGGTTCAATTATGACTTTGTGCATTGAAAAGCGTGGCGAATTGACCAATCAAGTTTATTTGACACAAGACCGTGTAGAAATTACGTTTGAAATGCCTTTAGCGGAGATTGTCTTTGACTTTTACGACCGTTTGAAATCCGTTTCTCGTGGTTACGCATCGTTCGATTATCATCCAATTGGTTACCGCGAATCCGACCTAATTAAAATGGATTTAATGTTAAATGCTGAACAAGTTGACGCTTTATCTGCTTTAGTACATAGAAGTAATGCGTTCGATTTAGGAAAGAGAATTTGTTTGAAGTTGAAAGAATTGATTCCACGTCAACAATTTGAAATTCCGATACAAGCAGCGATTGGAGCGAAAATTATTGCCCGTGAAACCATCAAAGCGTTGCGTAAAGACGTTACGGCAAAATGTTATGGTGGAGATATTTCGCGTAAACGTAAATTATTAGAGAAACAAAAAGAAGGTAAGAAACGTATGCGTCAAGTGGGACGAGTGGAAATTCCACAAGAAGCGTTCTTAGCAGTATTAAAATTAAACGATTAAAACAGAATAAATGAACCTAACTTTAATTAATATTTTAAAACACGCACATTCAGGTTTGCGTTGGGTAGCCTTGATTTTATTGCTTTTAGCAATTGTAAATTCTTTAATTTCAAGGAATTACGAGAAAAAACATAAAATGATTAATTTGTTTGCAATGATTTCTTTGCACACGCAATTATTGATTGGTCTTATCTTGTATTTTATTTCTCCTAGAGTGAAATTTGTAGAACATTGGATGTCAAGTAAAGTTGACGGTGGATCTTTTAGGTTTTATAATCTGGAGCACATTTCATTGATGATTATTGCTATAATTTTGGTTACTGTTGGAAGAAAAATCGCTGAAAAACAAACTAACGATCTTGATAAACACAAAAAAATCCGTACTTGGTATACAATTGCTTTAGTGTTAATCATTGCAGCAATTCCTTGGCCATTCAGACAACATCTACATGTGGTCTCATGGTTTTAAGAATTAGCTTTTTTATTGTTTCCTTTTTGTTGTTGACAGCATGTGGAAGTGGTGCTTCAGATAATGATGCTTTACCGAATGAAACTCCCGAAGAAAAAGGAGAGAATTTATTCATTCTTAATTGTGCTTCCTGCCATGGTGAAGACGGAAAATTAGGTTCTTCAGGAGCTAAAGATCTTTCGATTTCAAAGTTGAACGACAAACAAATCGAACAAATCATTCGCAAAGGAAAAAATGCCATGCCGTCGCAAGAAGCAATTTTGGAAACGGATGAGAATATCAAATTAGTAATAGAGCACGTAAAGACGTTGAAAAATAAGCCATAAAGAGATTCGTTACATTCAAGGATTAATTTTAAACGGCGATTAACTTCGTTGCTGCTAACGCGGTCTATATGACTTTAAAAAAACTATTAAACACATATAAAAATAATGCAAGAAGGACACGTAACCGTTGATGCTGTTGAAGAATCATGTGTGTTGATTGGGGTGATAACTTCTGAAATCAACGAAGAAACTGCGAAAGAACATTTAGACGAATTGCAATTTTTAGCCGAAACAGCTGGAGCAATTACCGTTGAAACATTTACCCAAAAACTACCATACCCAAATCCTAGAACCTACGTTGGAACGGGAAAATTGGAAGAAATCAGACAATACATCAAAGCGGCGAATGTAGAATTAGTCATTTTTGACGACGAACTTTCTCCTTCTCAACTGCGCAATATCGAACGTGATTTAGACTGCAAAGTCTTAGACAGAACCATTTTGATTCTAGACATTTTTGCAAGTCGAGCGCGTACTTTTCACGCAAAAACACAAGTGGAATTAGCGCAATTGCAGTACATGTTGCCCCGCTTAACACGAATGTGGACCCACTTGGAGCGTCAAAAAGGGGGAATTGGTTTGCGTGGTCCAGGAGAATCACAAATTGAAACAGATAGACGAATCATTCAAATGCGTATTTCATTGATGAAAGAACGTTTGAAAGACATCGACAAACAGATGGGGGTACAACGCAGCAACCGCGGACAATTAGTTCGAGTTGCTTTAGTGGGTTATACGAACGTTGGAAAAAGCACGTTGATGAATTTGTTGTCAAAATCAGATGTTTTTGCAGAAAATAAACTCTTCGCAACGTTGGATACAACCGTCAGAAAGGTGGTAATTGACAACTTACCAATGCTTTTAACCGACACGGTTGGATTTATTCGCAAGTTGCCACAACAGTTGATGGAATCCTTTAAATCGACGTTAGACGAAGTGCGCGAAGCAGATTTATTGGTGCACGTTTTAGACATTTCGCATCCTAATTTTGAAGACCATTTCAATGTGGTAAATGAAACACTCGCAGAAATTGACAATACCGAAAAACCAACGATTTTAGTTTTCAATAAAATTGACGCCTATCAACCGCCAATGAGCGATTTGAACGAAAATGAAGAAGATATCACCTCTTTGGATTCCTTGAAAAAATCGTGGATGGCTAAAATGAATAAAACCAAATGTGTTTTCATTTCTGCACAAGACAAAGAAAATATCGAAGAATTAAAAGAGATTCTTTACGAAGAAGTGAAAACTATTTTCAAAGTGAGGTATCCTTATAATGATTTTTTGTATTGATTAAACCAACATAGGTTCAGGTTTAAACCCGCACCTATAATGGCCAAAAAATCGTCATTACCGAAAACGGTATTAACAAATACATTGAGGCGAAGGATTTGTGAAATATTTATATTCCTTTTTATTACTGAATACTCTAATGTTTTGAAAAAAACCAATGTTAAGGAATTTCATTTAGAAAATTGAATAGGTAAATTAGTGCTTGTAAAACTTTCTTACTTTTTAAACTTTCCTTTCAAGCTAAATTCTCAATTTTACGTTCTCAATTTCACATTTAATACTATGGCTTTAATTAAAGAATGCAGAGGATTTACTCCTCAATTTGGTGAAGACTGTTGGTTTGCAGAAAATGCAACAATTGTTGGCGATGTGATAATGGGAAATCAATGTTCCGTTTGGTTCAATGCAGTCGTTCGTGGTGATGTAAATTCCATCCGTATGGGAAATAAAGTGAATATTCAAGATGGAGCTGTTTTGCATTGCACGTACCAAAAAACAACAGTAAATCTTGGGAATAATGTTTCAATTGGACACAATGCATTGGTTCATGGCTGTACAGTAGAGGACAACGTTTTGATTGGCATGGGAGCAATTGTAATGGATAATTGTTACATCGAAGCAAATTGTATTATTGCCGCTGGAGCTGTATTATTGGAAGGAACACGCGTGGAAGCGTGGAGTATCTACGCAGGCGTTCCAGCGAAAAAAGTAAAAACCCTTTCTCCAGAATTATTTGAAGGCGAAGTTCAACGCATTGCAAATAATTACGTTATGTACTCGGGTTGGTTTAAGGATGAAAAATAAACTACAATCCTTTGATATAACTATCATACATATCATTGAAAACCATACCGTTTTCAGTACGCTTTTTTGATAGTTGTTTCAATTCAACTAAAGCCCAAAGAATAAATTCTTTCAAAAAGTTAACGTCTTCTCTTGCCACTTTTGACTGATAGACGTTAATCAAATCGTCTAAAGGTTCAATTAAATCCAATGTCGAATTGTAAAGAGAATTTGTTGCCTCGTCCGAAAGTTCGAAATTATTAGCTTGAAAAAACCATTCTAAAACAGCGTCATAAGGTGTTTTTTGTTCTTGTTTTTTAAGCTTTTCAATTTTCGGGAAGTACTTTAAAAATAAGGTTTTAGTCGCTTCACTTATGAGTTGATTAGCAACAAAGTAACTTCCTTCTTGTTCGCCTTCATAAACCAATTCTACTTTTCCTGTAATTGATGGAATCATTCCTAATAAATCACTGAAACGCACGGATGTATTTATTTCTCCATTCAAAAGAGCTCGGCGTTCAGCTGTACTTACAAGATTTTCATAAGCAGTGATGCTCATTCGTGCGCTCACACCACTTTTATGGTCAACGAACTCACTTATTCTGGCTTCAAACGCAATTTGTTCCAGCACATCTTTCGCTAATTCAGGAACATAAACACTGATTGCACGTGTTTCTAATTTTTCGGCTTCTTGTGTTGTAATGCGTTTAGCTGTCTCTAAATCAAAAGCATAATGTGTCAAGATTTGAGAGCCAATTCTATCTTTTAAAGGAGTAACAATACTTCCTCTGTTGGTGTAATCTTCAGGATTTGCAGTGAAAACAAATTGTAAATCTAAAGGCATTCTCAATTTGAAACCACGAATTTGAATGTCGCCTTCTTCTAAAATATTGAAAAGAGCCACTTGTATTCTTGCTTGTAAATCAGGAAG
Source organism: Chitinophaga pinensis (assembly GCA_945897765.1). Classification (GTDB taxonomy): domain Bacteria; phylum Bacteroidota; class Bacteroidia; order Flavobacteriales_D; family Crocinitomicaceae; genus UBA952. The sequence goes on along the minus strand of CAMDGP010000004.1, from coordinate 7,725 downwards.
TTCATTGATGACAAAAATGCAACGATTTGCGCGCGGAATCATACCAAAATGTAAAACACGATCATCTGCGTAACTTAGTTTCAGATTCGCAGCTTTGATAGGATCAATATCGCCAATTAAATCAGCAACAGTTACATCTGGAGTGGCAAGTTTTTCAAAGAAACGTTCGTCGCGATGAAGCCATTCTATCGGTGTTTCATCACCTTTTTCTGCAATTAATTCTTTTGCAAAGCGACTAATTGGAGATAAGGGGTCGTCGTTGATTTCGCTTCCAGCAACTATAGGAATGTATTCATCTAATAATTGAATCATCAGGCGAGCGATTCGTGTTTTCCCTTGGCCTCTTAATCCTAATAAGTTAATATTGTGTTTGGATAAAATTGCTCGTTCAAGCTGAGGAATAACCGTTTGCTCGTAGCCATGCATTCCTTGAAACGTTTTTTTTCCTTCACGTAAGGATGAAATCAAGTTATCTCTTAATTCTGTTTTAATATCTTTAGATTGGTAACCTGTGCTTTTTAATTCGCCCAAAGTTGTTATTGAAGTATCCATAAATGCTAGTTAATTCGTTTTTTTCTATTGCTTTCGTAATCGTGAAAAATCATTTCGCCCAAACCTTTTAATCCAGTAAAAAAGGCTTTTCCTTTATTGGATTTTGTAAATTCCTCAATAAAAGACTGAAGATAAGGGTCTTGCGCAATCATAAATGTGGTTATTGGAATGTGAAGTTTTCGAGCTTGAGCAGCCATTGTGTAGCATTTCTCTACGATAAACTGATCCAAGCCGTTACTGTTTTTGTAATATTGACCATCTGGCATTCGAAGACAGCTTGGTTTTCCATCTGTAATCATGAAAATTTGTTTGTTGGTGTTTCTTTTTCTGCGCAAAATATCCATAGCCAACTCCAAACCAGCAACCGTATTTGTGTGATAAGGACCAACTTGCAAATAAGGTAAATCTTTGATTTTTATCGGCCAAGCGTCATTTCCAAAAACGATTACGTCGAGTGTGTCCTTTGGATAACGCGTTGTGATTAATTCTGCTAGAGCCATTGCTACTTTTTTCGCAGGGGTAATGCGATCTTCTCCATACAAAATCATACTGTGGCTGATGTCAATCATCAAGACTGTGCTCATTTGGGATTTATGGTGTGTATCTTCAATGATTAAATCGTGTTCGGTGAGTTTGAATTCATCCTGCCCGTGATTTATTTGCGCATTTTTAAGACTTTCAGTAATGGAAATACGTTCAATACTGTCGCCAAATTGGTAATTTCTAAATTCTCCTGTTGATTCATCCCCCTGTCCACTTTTCTTCGATTTGTGATTGCCCGCACCACTTTTTTTGATTTTACCAAAGATTTGTTCCATGGCATTTTTCCGAATGGCACGTTCTGTTTTGGCTGTAATTTGCAAAGCTCCTTTTCCGTCGGGTTTGATTTCTTCGCGTAGGTAGCCTTTTTTCTTAAGGTCTTCGATAAAATCGTCCATCGAATATTCAGGACTCGTCAATTTATATTCATCATCCAGGATTTTGAACCAATCGAGCGCTTCTTCCACATCACCAGAAGTATGCGTAATCAACTCACTAAAGATGTCAAAAAGACGATCAAAATTTGATTGTTCTGGCGCTTTATAAGGTGTAAAAATAAATCCGGAACGTGGCATAGATTTCATAATTATTGAACAAGCAAGGTAACTAAAAGTTCTAAAATGTGAAACACACTTGGCTAAATTTAACGTTATAAAATCAAAAAATTGTGTTTTTAAATATAAGACTTAGCCTTAATTATTCATACGAACACATAATGTCTCGAATTGTGTGAATACCGCTTTTGAAAATTGATTGTGTTTCAGTTTTTCTAAAATAGTTTGGACTTTCTATTCCCAATCCTCTAAAAATTCATCCAAAGAGCGTCTGTCTTTTTTGGTTGGTTTTCCATCTGTTTCACGGTAAATACGTTGCGCAGATTGGTAATTTTTGAATTTTTCAATTTCTTCGATTGGAGTGATATCTTTTATGTATTCGCCAATGAGCGCGGCACCAACGCGTTTATCTAAGAAATTCAAAACTTTGTAGGAGAAAACAGCTGAGTTTTTATGAACATGAATCACCTCACCAAGTTTTACTTCTTTTGCTGGTTTTACGTTTTCTCCATTGATTTTTATTTTGCCTTTTGCTAACAATTCGGTTGCTATCGAACGTGTTTTTGCCAACCGCACTGACCAAATAAATTTATCCAATCTCAATTTCATACTGCACTTTTTTTGGAAGTGAATCAAAAACCAATTGATACGAATGCTCAATTAATTCCATGAGTAATTTATCATCAACATCTGAGTGCAATTGAATTGTATTCCAGTGCTTTTTACTCATATGATAACCTGGTTGAACAGCCATGTAGCTTTCACGAAGTTCTAATGCTCTTTCTGGCACACATTTAAGATTGATACTATTAAATTCAATCGTGTCAGCAAGAGCAAACATTTTTCCACCAACTTTAAAGACTAAAGTGGTTTCATCAAAAGGAAATGTTTCTTTGACTCCTTTTTTTGAAATACAATAATCAAAAAACGAATCGAAAGTCATAGTTAATGAATTGCAGGAGCGAAATCTTTAGTTCCAAGCGCATGCAACATTTTCGTGTGATCTTTTAATGCTCCGTAAAATGTTTTGTAAGAATTGTAAGGCAAGTTAAATTCCTCAGCAGTTTCTTTCACAATTTTAGAAATTTTGCTGTAGTGAACGTGACAAATATTTGGAAATAAATGATGTTCTACTTGAAAATTCAAACCCCCGACGTACCATGAAAACAATTTTGCTTTTGGAGCGAAATTAGCAGTATTATACAATTGATTAACAGCCCAATCAGCGTCCACATTACCAGATGCGTCGGGAACGGGATAATTTGAAGAAGGAACAACGTGAGCTGGTTGAAAAATTGCAGCTAATGTCAATCCAGCGATAAAGTGCATCACTATAAAACCAATTAAAGTAACATACCATGATGCAGGACTTAAAGCAAAAGGTAGAATTACGAATACTGTTCCGTAAATCACTTTACTAGCTAAAATGTTGATCATGTGCCTTCTAAAAGAAATCCCTTGAGTTTCAACTAATCCCATTTTTTTGTAGCGAGCAGCTTGATTAAAATCTTTGCTTACAAACCAAAGAAATGTCATCAAACCGTAGAAAAACCATGCATAGATGTGTTGAAAACGATGAATTCTAAAACGTTGTTTGTGTGGTGAAAATCGTAGTAGAAACGTTGGCGCATCAATGTCTTCATCCATTTCAGAAACATTCGTGTAAGTATGGTGCAAAACATTGTGTTGGATTCTCCAATTAGCGTCATTTCCACCCAAAAGGATTAGAACGTTTCCTATGATTTTGTTTACTGTTTCGTTGCGCGAATAAGCTCCATGGTTTGCATCATGCATAACAGAAAGACCAACACCAGCCATTCCAATACCCATTAAAATCCACATTAAAAGATAAATCCACCCGCTAAGACCTGAAACGAATAAAACACCAAATGGAATTAAGTATAATGACAATAAAGCTATTGTTTTAAAAACCATTGTTGCATTGGCATGACGAGTTATGTTTCTAGTTTTAAAGTAGTCGTTAACACGGTGACGAAGTACTTTATAGAATTCTGAATTGTGATCTTTGGAGAAGCTAACTTTTTGATAAGCCATAATGTTATAAATAATAATTATACAAAAGTAACGATTAAACAGCAAAATAGTTTTAACTTGTCTAAACTTAACAGATTAAGCAGTTTAAACTAAGCCCTGTAAGGAGCAATATTTATAGTAAAAACCTTGTAATTGCATCAAATCAATGTGATTTCCTTGCTCGACAATTTTTCCTTTTGATAACACAATTATTTCATCCGCGTTACGAACTGTGCTCAATCGATGCGCAATTACAAACGAAGTTCTATTTTTCATTAAGTGTTCCAGCGCTTCTTGGACTAATTTTTCGGATTCTGTATCTAATGCTGAAGTAGCTTCATCAAGAATTAAGATTTTTGGATCCTTATAAATTGCTCGTGCAATGCTTAAACGTTGTTTCTGTCCGCCAGAAAGTTTATTTCCTCGTTCACCAATAATTGTGTCGTAATTGTTTTCCAATTCAATAATGAAATTGTGTGCATTGGCGATTTTAGCCGCTTCGATTGCTCTTTCCATATTGGGATATACTTCTCCAAAAGCGATATTTTCTAGAACTGAAACATTAAACAAAATTGATTCCTGAGAAACGATACCAATCAATCCTCTTAAATCCATTATTTTTAAATCGCGAACATCCATTTCATCAATCAATAATCTTCCTTCTGTTACATCATAAAAGCGAGGTAACAAATCCATCATTGTTGATTTTCCACTTCCAGATTCGCCAACGATTGCTATGGTTGCCCCTTTTTTAACACTGAGATTAATAGCATTCAAAACGGGTTCATCTCCATATTTAAAACCAACATTTTCAAATTGAATAGAGGTATGGAAGTCATTAATTGCAATCGCATCTTCCTTTTCTACAATTTTTTCATCAGCATTCAACACTTCGTTGATTCTGTCTTGTGAAGCTCGTGCTTTTGTCATGTTTGCCATGTTGTTAGAAACACTTTGAATAGGTCGAAGTAACTGTGAAAAAACAATGACAAAGGTCAAAAACACTTCGCCTGTCAACGCTTCTTTGTCGGATTCGAGAATCATTTTTCCGCCAAACCAAACCAAACTTAACATGACAGCGGAACCTAAAAACTCATTCAAAAGTGGCGATAAATCTTTTTTTCTAAATGTGCGAGTTACTAATTGTTGGTGCTCTAAGTTGATTTTTTTAAAATTGGAAAAAAATTGCGGAATCGCATTAAAGGCTTTAATTATGCGAATCCCTCCCAAACCCTCTTCCATTGCAGAGAATAAAAACCCCAATTGTTCTTGTCCTTTTTTAGCAGTTCGTTTCAAGCTTTTACCAATTCTTGAGATTACAAATGCAGAAATCGGCAATAAAAACAAGGAAACTAAGGTCAATTCTGGACTTAAATATATCAAAGAAGCCACATTGATGACAATTGCCAAAGGTTCCCTAAAAATCAATTCAAGTAAACTAACAACTGCAACTTCAATTTCTCCAACATCGCTGTTCATGCGTGCCATCAAGTCTCCTTTTCGCTCGTTGGAATAATACGAAAGTGGTAATTCAAGTGATTTTAAAAACAAGGCATCACGCACATCACGTACAACGGCCATTCGCAATTCAGATTGATACCAAACAGCTCCATAGCGAAATAAGTTTTTTAAGAAAAAAGCAGCAACCACTGAAAGACACACAAAGAGTAAAGCATCTTTTGGATCAGATTTTACCAGTTCGTACATCCAAAAGTTGTAATAATCTTTGATGTAATTAAAAATGGCAAAAAACCCTCCTTCAAACTTGGGCTCAAGTACAATTATTAATTCTTCTGGTTTACGAAAAATTAATTGTAAAACTGGAATAAAAAGAACAAGCGAAAGCAAGTTAAAAACTACAAATAACAAATTACAAAGCACTACAATGAATGCGGTCGTTTTGTATTTAAAGGTGTAATTATATATTTCTTTGTAGTAACTCACAATTTTACAAATATACATTTTGTAGAAACTATATTCCGAATTTTAATTTGGATAAGATACTTTGATTGTTTGCCCGAGATTGATAATATAAATTTGATTGCTTAAAAAACGTTGATCGTTTTTATTCTGCCTTTCGAGTCAAATAATAAATATTGATCATTACAATTGCAACGTTGGTAATAACGATTGGAATAGAGGCTAAAAGTGTTCCATAAAAAATAAAAAAAGCACAACCAAAGCTATTGATTACGCGCAAATAAGTTATTTTTTTCATTATGAATGAAATTAAAACGAGCGCTGATGCCACATAACCAATGTATTCTGTATATTCTTGCATGTCAATTTAATTTTAAAAGCGGAAAGATACTCGAATTTGACAACAACCAATCATTCAAAAGTTTGATATATTGAAATAAACGGAAGGATTTTACTCAAAAATTGCAAAGGTTTCTTTTTGAATTATCTTTGCATCATGGCAAAACAACGACTCAGTTTATTCATTTCAGGCAAAGGCACTAACGCAATCAATCTCATTCATTATTTTAAGAATTCAACTGATTTGGAAGTGGCTGCTGTTTTATCAACGAAAGAGAATGAAAAGGTTGAAAATTTATGTAAAGAAGAAGGGATTTCTTATGAATCATTCACTCAAAAAACAATAGAAGCGCTTGATTTAATGCAATTTTGCGAAAAACAAAGTGTTGATTGGATAATACTAGCTGGTTTTCTAAAGAAAGTTCCTGAAGAATTAGTTCGTCATTATCCGAATAAAATCATCAATTTGCACCCTGCTTTACTCCCAAAATTTGGTGGAAAAGGAATGTACGGATTGCATGTTCACAACGCTGTTATTGCAGCAAATGAACTTAAATCAGGAATTACAATTCATTATGTAAACGAAGAGTTTGACAAGGGTGAAATCATCGCTCAATTTGAAACAAAAATCGACACAGAAGAAACCCCTGAAAGTTTAGCGGCAAAAATTCATAATTTGGAAATGAATCATTTTCCAGAAGTTATTGAGCGAGTGGTTGTGCCTAATTAAAATTTCATGGTTTTTTATTCCATTAAAGCGTCTCTAGAACTTAAATGTTTAGTCCCGCAGAAAGAATTGAAAACGCAGATTTTTCAAATTATCGGTAAATCAAAAATACTTTTTATAGCTAGTAATATTCTGACACAAATTGAAGGAAAGATAGAGTTAATCAATCTTTGTCTTAAATAACGAACCGTTATTCGTACTCATTGATTCGGCCCTTTCCGCGACAAACACTACAAGTGAAATTTCTATAGCCTGTATTATTGCACCAATAGCTGCAAGAACCACGACCATGACATTTATCACAGGTCTCTTGTGTTGTCCCTACTCCATTGCAGTTTGGGCATGTTATTTTTCTACTATCCGCTGGCCCATCTGCCTGCGATTCTGTTACTAATTCTTGATTTGCAGCGTTTTCTTCCAATTGAAGCAATCTATAATTTAGAGAATCAACCTTTTGATTTAAAGAATCGATGGAAGATTCTAGAGAAAAAATATTATTCATAATTACCTCATTTTGAAAATTTTTTGTTTTAGATTCACAAGAATAAAGGAATATCAATGCAATGAAAAAAGGAATATATTTCATGGTAATTTGAATTACCCGAGTTAGAAGAACAGTATTTATAAGTTAGTTTTTTAACTTTACAAACATAATAATTAATTATCCAACGCCAATATCAAATAAGTCATCTCGCCTTCAATAATTACTTTGATGTAATATCTACTAATTGTTAATGGAAGTCCAAGTGAATCCAAATACTCAAATCTCTCCTTAATTACTTCTTCAATTGTTTCTTTTCGTGGCAATCCATCTGTAGAACTGATTGCAAAATGATAATGAGCTTGCCCATCTGCCCAAGGCATTTTCTTTGATTCTGTTTTTTCTTTGACGTAATTTACACATCCGATATCAAATCCATTGTCAATTTTCATCTGATTTCCATAATTATCCAAAACCAAAGAATCAACTAAGTCAATTTTATCTTGGTAAAAAGTGTTCAAAATTTTATTTGAACCCTCCATAATTGATTCCATAGTAATGTTATTGTCTACGATTAA
>CAMDGP010000003.1 GCA_945897765.1 Chitinophaga pinensis | reverse complement strand
CCTTTTGAAGTTGGACCAGCATAAGAAATGATAACTACTTTTTCATCCTTTGAAACAGTAAATCCGAAATTCACACCAGTTATTAATAATTCTGGAATCTCAATTTTTACAGGTTTTGACCATAAACCAGTTGCGGTCTTCGTGGATTTTCCTAGACCTTTATTTTCGTTTTTTATCCCATTTGAAAACAGAACATATATACTATTTCCATCTTGACCTAAAGCCACAATAGCATTGTGATCTCCATTATTCAATTCTTGTACATTGGAAGCTTCTTCCCAATTTCCTTTTTCATTTTTGGAACAAAACCAAATATCTTGGTCGTTAACACCTCCAAAATTGTATTCTTCAAAAGTTCTAAAAAAATATAAATCTTTTCCGTTAGCAGACAACAATGGTAAACTTTCCTCTGCAGAAGTATTGATGAAAGCACCGAAGCGTTTAGGGGTGGCCAACTCATTGTATTCCAGTTGTGCCCAAGAAGTAAGGCTAAACGAGGAAAGTAAAAAAAGTATATAATAATTTTTCATTTGATTAAAATCTATAGTTAAGAACCAATTCATGTCCGCCAAAACTTGATTTGATAATCGTGTTTGTGGAAGCGTCAAATGAATAACCAACTCTGAATGCTGAACTTACTTGAAATCCAACGATTAAACCAGCAGTTGCTTTGTGGTGATAATTTACTCCAGCAAAAAGTGCATCTCCAAATGTTCCAATCGCTGAAACTTCTAAAGATGTTGGAGCTGGAGACATTTTTTTCACAACAGCAGTTGTTAATATTTTGAATTCTTCAGTGATTTCAAAATTGTAACCAGTCATGAAAAACAAGTGAGAAGTAAGGTTGAAATTTACGTTTGAACGTCCAAATTGGATTGCATCTTTCGTCAATTGGTTTGCTGCAGCGCCAACGAAAAATTTCCCATATTGAACATTGACACCTACTCCTAAATTGATGATATTAGAATTCCATTTTTCGGCTGTAAATTCATCGTATTCAGTATCGCCACCTTGATAGTTAAGTTCAGGATTGCTCACATTTAAAACTTGTGCTTTGTCAGCATCAAATCCATTGTTACTAATTCCAAGTTTTAATCCTCCTGAAACTTTAAGTAAACTTGAGATTTGATAATGTGCTGCATAAATTCCAGCCAATTGAAAGGATTTAAATGCGCCGTATCTATCCGAACTTAATTGTCCACCAAAGGCTTGAGAAAATTTACTTTTCAACGTTCTTTTTTCATCCGGGATTGGTATACTTACACGCATCGCTGGATTGTAAATCGGCTTTGATTTTATTTTAATGGTTTTTTCAAAGTTTAAAAATGAAGATTGTGGTTCATTCCCAAAGCCGATCATTTGCCATCTTCCACCTAATGTCAACATGGTTTTAGATTCCATCCCAACATAAGCTGGATTATACAAACTTCTATTCAATGCAACTTGCGAGAATTGAGGCATTTGTTGTGCTTGCAAAGTTACGAATGCAAGAAACGTAATTATAAAAAGTGCTATTCTCATTTTTTAAGAATTATAGAAACGGTTCCACTTAAAGGTTCAATAGAACTATCGCTCGAGCGTTGAATCACGAAATAGTAACTAGAAACTGGAAGTACACCTTCTTTGTATTTTCCATCCCACGGTTTGTTGGAGTAATTTCCTTTTGTAGATTCATAAATTGGTTCGCCCCAACGATTGAAGACAGTTACTGAACTTTCGGGAAATTGCTCATCTAAACCAATTATTTCCCAAACATCATTTGTTCCATCTCCATTTGGTGTGAATGCTGTTGGAATAATCAACGGACAATCTTCAATAAATACAGTTACTGCTGTAGCTTGACCTTCACAACCATTGAAGTTTTCAGTGGCGTAATATGTCATTGTTTCTTGATTAGATGGCAAGAACGAAATACTTGAGCCTAAGGAAACAGTTAGCGCTGAATCGGCGTACCAATTAATTGTTCCTTGGGCGTTTGTGACATAAATTTCATTAACATTTGAATTTTTACAGTAAACGCTATCACCAGCAATGATGGGAAGTTGTGGTCCATCTGTCATCGAAATTGTTTGTGCCCCGACCATAACATTGGTACAATATAAATCTGTGATTGAATCTAAATCATACACTCCAAAGGCATTTCCGATTGAAATTGGAACAGAACTTTGATCACTAACAACTTGGGGTAAACCATCTAAATTGTAGTAAATCGTATAGTTTGGCGTTCCTTCCACGAATAAGGTTAACGGATTAAATTGGAAATTTTCGCAGTAAAAATCGCCTCCAGTTAATTCCAATAATCCTGGCAAAGGACGAATAATGATTGTTGTTGTATCTGTTTCGTTAACTCCACAAACTTGTGCAGTATAAGTGATGTTGTAAGTTCCTGGTGTTGAACCAACTGGATTGACAGCTCCTGTTAAATTATTAATATTCAAACCTTGACCAATCGTATTGTAAATTCCACCACTAACAAAATTTGGATTCAAGATTGGTAAAACAACACCTTCATTCAAACAGATATTCTCAGGATAAGTTTGACCTAAATCTGGATTTACAGTCGCCATTGTAACATTTACTGATTGGGTACACGATTGCTCTGCAATTAATTTGATATTGTCAATTGAAAAATCATTTCCAATCGCTAAATATTGTTGATCGATTAGACAAAACTCAGCGATTGTGTTGATTCCTGAATTCCAATTGTATGAAACCTCACTCCATGCACAAACTTGTGGCAAAGCAGTATAAGAACCAATTGAAACATCATTTATTTTTGTTAAAACAACGGCTTCATTACCCGCAGAAATTGTTTGAAGACGATAAGAAAAAACATAATCCTTATTCGGTTCGACCGCGATTTTTTGACACCAAAACTTGTCATTTCCTTGGTTGAATGTGGAACCATCGATTACCATGAATTTACCAGTGCTATCGCCTATTGTGTAATCAATGCAATTTCCAAAAGAAGTATACCAATCTTTTGATTTGTTAACAATTCCATAAGCACGTTGCGCTCCTGTTGGATTTGTTGGATTGTAGTAAATATATTCCGTTTGAAAACCAGCATTTCCTAGTTCAAAATCGCCATTAAATACCAAGTTAACATCTGTAATATTTGATGAAACCGTGTAGATTACTGGTGAATTCGGAGAAACTGATATACTCGATTGATTCGTTACAGTAAGTTCAAGGTCAGTCGGTGAAGCACTCCACGAATAACCCGTACTACTTCCACTAGCTGTAAAAGTAAGGTTGGAGTTTGGACAAATTGAGGTATCTCCTGGAGTTATTGATAAAACTGAATTGGTACTTATAATAACATTAAAGATTGAATCTCTGTCACCAGTTGCATCTTCCAAGCCAATCAAATAAGTTCCTGCTGTTAAATCTGTGAAAATTCCCGTTGAATTGGTAACGGAATCTGTTCCTTCAACTCTAAAGGTGTAAGGCGCAACACCACCTGTTGGATAAATTGCGATAAATCCAGAATTTGGGTCACTACAATTTGGATTTGTAAGTGAATAAGTAAATGATAAAGGTGACGGTGGAGGTGTTAAAGCAATGTCATCCAACGCAAAATCATTTCCTGTAAATCCTGAATTATTATTGTAAATTTCAATATTCACACATGGATTCGTTGGAGTGAATGTATAGCGTACTTGCAACCAACCAAAATTTGGAAGCGGTGCTAAAGCCTGACCAAAAACGAGCGAAACATTACTAGCATTGTTAAAAGAAACGCCTATGTTCGCCAATTCACTATTATTTGTAACTGCATTTGAAATGGTACGAATCCAATAGCTAAAAACATAAGTTTGACCAACGTTTAAATCACAAATTCCGCCACCATTATTACCTGCTTTCCATAAACGTTGTTGTCCACCAGTTGAATTTCCGTCAACAGCCAACATTTTTCCAGTTCCAGTTGTATGGTCGCCTGAATTCACAAAAAACTGATTGTTAATTGTTTGAGGATTTGTGACATAAGCATAGTTTCCAGCTGATGTACTCCCAGAATATGGTGGTGATAGTAAATTGTAGCCTTGTCCATCCACAACGAAACCTACACCAGATCCACCGTATTCAAACGTGCCATTGTTGATGAGATTTTGTGCAAAATAATCTGCAGGAATTAATAGGACAAGAACCCAAAAAGATAGAAGTATTCTCATAGTTTTATAATCAGTCAAAATTAACATTATTGAAATGGCAGGTTTTTGTCTTTAGAATATGTTTTCAGCAAAGAGTAGTTTAAAACTCAATCCAAACATTTACAAGGCGGGTCCATGACGATTTTTACAGCCTTTAATTTGTCCGCTAATTGTTTTTGAAAAATGGTACCATACATCGTTCCGCTAATGTCCAAATAACGCAAAGCCTTTAACTCATAAATACCTTTACCAAAGTCACTGATTTCATTATCGTAAAAATCCATTTTCTCAAGTTTTTTCATATTACTGATGTTGTCGGGCAAATAAGTCAGGCGATTATTGGAAGCAATTAATGTCTTTAGATTCAATAAACGGGTGACAGGCATTGGAAATAATTCAAAATGATTGTGGTCAAGACTTAGTAATTCTAAATTTTTGAAAAGATCAAAACTGTCGGGCAAAGCGCTCAATTTATTCTTGTCCAAATATAATTTTTGGAGGTTTTTGAATCGCCACAAACTTGCAGGAATTTCCGTCAATTTTAATTTCGTCAAAGAAAGATTGTAAATAGTATCGGGATTTGCAAGTTGAACTTCTTCCCATTTATAAACCTTTTCAGTTGATTTTTGACTGAAAATAGGACTAAGAAATAGTAGAGAAATAAGAGCGAATAAGAGCTTCATCTTTGCTTAACTGGGATTTGAGTGAAGCTAAGTTAACAAATTTTTCCTCCTTTCGAATACGTTTGTAAAGACTTACTTTTAAATGTGAATCATAGAGGTCTTCTTGAAAATCAAAAAGGTAGATTTCAATCGATTGTTTTTTTGCTTCTGAAACTGTCGGTCTAAAGCCAATATTCATCATTCCGTTGTAACTTTTCTCCTCTTTATTAAGCTGAACTTTCACAGCATAAACACCATTTGCAGGAATTAACTTGGTGCTATCATTCAACTCTAAATTTGCTGTTGGAAAACCAATTGTTCGTCCTAATTGTTTGCCTTTGACAACGGTTCCAGTCAGTTCAAATGGTTTATTTAAATATGCGTTGGCAATTTCAACTGAACCATCTTGCAATGCTGTCCTAATTTTTGTTGAACTTACATTTACTTCATTTATTTCTTCAGCAGGAATTTCAATAACCTCGTAGTTGAAATCGCGAGCATGAGTTATTAAAAAATCAATATTTCCTTTGCGGTCGTTTCCAAATTGATGATCATAACCAATGATTATTTTCTTCGCTTGCAGACATTTATGAATTACAGTTTGCACAAAATCTAAGGCTGATAATTGGGAGAATTCTTTTGAAAACGGCAGAATAATTACATTTTCTAATCCATTTTCTGCCAAAGTTTGAAGCTTTTCTGTTTGAGTTTGGAGCAATTGTAAATTGTGATTATCTGGAAACAAGACCAATCGAGGATGAGGATGAAAGGTAATCAAAACACTTTCTCCATCAATTTTCTTTGCTTCTAAAATGAGTTGTTGAATTATTTTTTGGTGTCCAATGTGAACGCCATCAAAAGTTCCGATCGTTACGACAGGATTTTTTATTTGCCCCACATTTTCTAAACCGTCAAAAATTCTCATGCTTATTTTCCGAGCGCAAAGGTAATGATTTGACTTGTTTAGGGTGAATTATTTCTTGAGAATGAAATCTTTTGAAAAGAACGCTTTGAAATACCTAATTCAAAAGGATAAAAAACAAATTCAAAAAGGGGAACGCGAACAGGTTGGGTACAAAAAATTAAATTAGAAAAGCTTATTTTACTTCTTGAAATTTTCACAACGGAAAACAAGAATTTATTATATTGAAATTCTGACAAATATATTATTGAATTTCCCAAGTTTTAAAATGAATTAACCTCAATTCAACGAGAACAATTATTTTCGTAAATCTAAAATTCTTGAAAAATGAAATTTTCCTTTTTAAAATCTGCTTTTCTATTCATTTACCTTTCCGTTTTTGTGGCGCGCGCCGAAGAAGGAATGCTTATCCCATCTTTAATTGCTGCCTTTGAATCTGATATGAAAGCAAAAGGTATGAAATTGTCAGCAGCTGATATATACAGCGTCAATTCAACAAGTTTGAAAGATGCTATTCTGCAATTCGGTGGTGGCTGTACAGCTGAATTAGTTTCTAAACAAGGATTACTTTTAACTAATCATCATTGTGGCTACTCGCAAATTCAATCTCATTCTTCGTTGGATAAAGATTATTTAAAAAACGGATTTTGGGCAAAAACAAAAGAAGAAGAATTACCAAACCCTGGATTAACTGCTTTGAGAATTGTGCGTATTGAAGATGTAACGCAAACAGTTTTAGCGGGTGCAAGCTCCAAAAACGATCAAGCAACTATTCAAGCAAACATTAAAAAACTTTGTGCCGCTGCGGTTGTTGGAACGCATTACGAAGCAGAAATCAAGCCTTTCAATTATGGAAATGATTACTATATGATGGTAAAAGAAACATTTTTAGACGTGCGTTTTGTAGGAACTCCTCCCAATTCAATTGGAAAATTCGGTGGTGACACAGACAATTGGGTTTGGCCAAGACACACGGGTGATTTCTCTGTTTTTAGAGTTTATGCTGGAAAAGACAACAAACCTGCGCCCTATTCAAAGGATAACGTTCCTTACCAACCGCTTCATTTTCTTCCAATTTCGTTTAAAGACAGAAAAGTTGGCGATTTCACAATGGTGTATGGCTTTCCTGGTCAAACAGAACAACACGTGGTTTCTAGCTATTTGAAATTCATAGTAGAAAAAGAACGTCCAGCTCGTATAAAAATGCGCGATTTATCCTTGAACGCAATCAACGATGGAATGAAAAGTTCTGATTTAATTCGCATTCAATATTCAGCAAAACAAGCAAGTATCGCAAACGCTTGGAAAAAATGGATTGGACAGATTGATGGATTGAAACAATTAGATGCTGTTTCTATTAAAATCGAGCAAGAAAAAAAATATGTGGCCAGCGCAAACTCCAAATCAGAATGGAAAAAATACGCTGAGGTAATTGCCAAAATGAATGAATTAGTAGCTGTAAAATCAGATTTAGAATTCAAATATGCAATGGGTGTTGAATATTTATCGGTTGGTCCTGAGTATTTTAAATTAGCACGTTCATTAAATGATTTGATTACAAACTACACGAAATACAAAGAAAAGGGCGAGCTAAAATCAGTAATTGATAAATTAAAAACAAGTGCAGAAGGGTTCTTTAAAAACTACGATGCAAAAGTAGATGAAAAGATTTTCTTACTACAAACAGCAGAATATTACAAACAATTAAAAATTGAAACGAAAGAACCTGCTGAAATATATGCTGAAAATTTAACCAAAGCGATTTATTCAAAATCAATCTTTACAAATAAAGAAAGATACTTGGCTTTTTTAGATAAATTTTCAGACAAGAGCATTAAGAAAATCAATAATGACTTAGGTTTTGCGCATTACACAAAACACTTAAACGAATTTAGAAACAACGTCCTTCCCGGATTTCAAGCGTATCAAATTGAAATGACCGCTTTGCTACAGCTGTATGTTGAAGGTAAATTTGTGATGTTTCCAGATGATAAACATTGGCCAGATGCAAACAGTACATTGAGAATTACTTATGGTCAATTAGAAGGTTCCTCACCAACAGACGGAATGATGTATACCGAACATACTACTTTAGATGGAATTGTTGCTAAATACAATACTGGAAATCCTGACTTTGAATTACTTCCAAGAATGTTAGAATTACACAAGGCTAAAAATTATGGAGACTACGCACAAGATGGAGAATTATGGGTGTGTTTCACAGGATCCAATCATACAACTGGTGGTAATTCAGGTTCACCAGTAATTGATGCAAACGGCTATTTAATGGGTTTGAATTTTGACCGAACTTGGGAGTCAACAATGAGCGATTATATGTTTGATGCAAGCCGTTGTAGAAACGTTGTTGTGGACATTCGCTACGTAATGTGGGTGATGGATATTTATTCTGGTGCAAAACACTTAGTGGATGAAATGACGTTAATGAAAGATTAAATTTATATTTGCTTTTTGTTTTTAAAAATTACTATTGAACTTCCCTATATGAAGAACGTATTTC
Organism: Chitinophaga pinensis; assembly: GCA_945897765.1. Taxonomy (GTDB): domain Bacteria; phylum Bacteroidota; class Bacteroidia; order Flavobacteriales_D; family Crocinitomicaceae; genus UBA952. The sequence continues at coordinate 21,597 of CAMDGP010000003.1, read as the reverse complement.
TAGCCTTATTTGTATTCGTTATTGGAGTATCTAACGCGCAAGTTTCCAAAATTGTGGAAGGATATTTGGACGATTATAAAACAAAAGGAGATGCTGAAAAGGTAGATGTAACCTTGAAATCATTAAAGTCAGCGAGAATTTTCAAGGCGAGAACAGATGAAAACGGGAGATTCGTTTTCAAAAATGTTCCACTTGGAAAATGTGAGTTAACAATCGTTGATAGAGATTATCGACCTGAAACTTTTAAATTTGAAACCAATCAAGATCACCTTGACCATTTCACTTTTGGACAACCATTTTTTGTAAATCTTAAAGTTTCTTGGCTTTTTAATTGGGGTGATAGAACTGTGACTTTAAAATCTGGTAAAAAATATGTTCAAGAACATTATTGGTCACATGTTGCAGCAAAAATAATTCTTGGCTTATACGGTTTTTGCTTGTTGTTGATTTTCTATTACAGCTGCGTACAAATGTCTTTGGCTGTTGCTTATGTTCGCAACCGTAAGAAGAAAAAAGCAGAGTTAAAACCAGTTTACGACCCAAAAACAACTCCCTCCGTAACCGTTCAATTACCAATGTATAATGAAATGTACGTTGCAGAACGAATTATAGATACGATTGCAGAATTTGATTATCCAAGAGATCGTTTTCAAATTCAAGTTTTAGACGATTCAACGGATGAAACGAAAGATATCATTGCCAAAAAAGTAGCAGAAGTTGCTGCAAGAGGAATAAATATTCAACACATTCACAGAACCGACCGTACAGGTTACAAAGCTGGAGCCCTTGACAAAGCAATGGATCGCGTGGAAGGGGAATTTATTGCGATTTTTGATGCGGATTTCGTTCCAGATAAAGATTTCTTGAAAAGAACAATGCCTCATTTCAAAGATGGAATTGGCGTGGTGCAAACACGTTGGGGACATTTAAATAAAACGTATTCTTTACTTACTGAGTTACAGGCTTTTGGTTTGAATGGACATTTTGCTATCGAACAAGGTGGAAGAACAGCAAATGGACATTACATCAATTTCAACGGAACTGCTGGAATCTGGCGTAAAACCTGTATCGAAGACGCTGGAGGTTGGGAACACGACACCATCACAGAAGATTTAGATTTAAGCTATCGTGCACAAATGAAGGGTTGGGTATTTAGATATTTGGAAGATGTGGAAGCACCAGCAGAATTGCCAATTACAATGTCCGCTTTGAAAAGTCAGCAACACCGTTGGATGAAAGGAGGAGCAGAGGTTTTCATCAAAATGTGGAAACGAATTTTAACTACAAAAGGAATTAAATTCAGTGACCGTGTTCACGGTTTAGCGCACTTATTCAACTCATCTGTATTCGTGTTTATTTTAATTCTTTCTATACTAAGTTTATTTGTTCTTCACATCAAAGATTCATTCTCCGATTTAAATTTAGTGATTCAATTTGGTGCGTTTTTTATCTCAAGTACTGTATTCTTAGCATTCTATTATTGGAATTCTTATCGCGACAAAAACGGAAGTGGTTTCTCTAATTTTATTCGTTTCGTTGGACGTTTCTTCCAATTCTTAACTGTATCGATGGCACTTTCTTTAAGTAATGCAGTTGCAGTAATTGAAGGATATTTAGGAATCAAAAGTTCATTCGTTCGAACTCCAAAATTCAACGTTGCGAAAAAAGACGAATTCAAAGGGAATAAATACGACAAAAAGAGCCTTTCGATTATCAATATTGCAGAAGGAATTTTGATGTTGGTATTTGGTTTTACAGCTGTCAATCGTACAATCTATGGCGACTTCGGAATGGTTCCGTTCCATTTAATGCTGACAATCGGTTACGGAATTATCTTCTTCTCAACATTGAAAGAAAATCGCGCGCCGCAAGGGTAGTTTTAAATTATCAATTTTGAAAGTTAAATTTTTAATCATTATTTCTCATTCTAGAATTGAATAATTAGTACTAATTGTACTTGAAAATCTTATTAGGAATTCAGAATTGAAAGTTTTAAATATCAATTAAGTTCAACTTTGACAAACAAACTTTCCCCTATAAAAACTTCTGCGTTGTTAATATCATTGTTTGTTTTTCTAGCGATTAAAATCACAGCTTTTTTACCTTTGTATTTATGCGCAATTTGTTCGCCTTTTTCAAAAGGTTCCGAGTCTTTTTATTCTTCGCTTTCTTACAAATTATTGCTTTGACAATCTATGTTCGGTATTTGTCATTCCCTAAAAGTCAGTACCTTACAACCGCTTCTTCAGTTACTGCCAAAGTGTTAGAAACACAAAATGACTTCATTAAACACTTTAATCTTTCCAAGAACAATTTAGCATTACAAAAAGAAAATATTCGCCTGCGCAAGAATTTACCCCAAAGTTTGTATCGAATTGATCGTAATGTATTAAAAATTAACGATACAACTTTTAAACAACAATATGCATATATTCCCGCAACAGTAATACACTCAACGGTTACCCGTCTCAATAATTATTTCACATTGGATGTTGGTTGGAAACAAGGAATCAAGAGAGATATGGGCGTTTTTTCTGATAAAGGAGGTGTTGGTATAGTTCATAATACGCGCGAACCTTACTGCGTCGTGAAGAGTGTTTTAACAAAAGACATAAATATTGACGTAATGATTGAACCAATTGGATTGTTTGGTTTATTGAAATGGGATGGTAAAAATGCGCGTCGTGGTTCAATCACTGGAATTTCAAATGATTTGCGCATCAAAAAATGGTCGAAAGTGGTTACGCGTGGTGGAAGTGGAATTTTTCCACGTGGTTTGTCTGTTGGAAGAGTGGAATCAATTAAAGGAATTGAAGGTGAACCATTGTGGGACGTTGTTGTGAAATTTTCTGAGAATTTTAGAACTTTGCAACGCGTCTACATCGTCAAAAATTTAATGATTGAAGAACAAAAAGAATTGGAAGCACAAATTCCACCAGACGAAGAGGACAAATAACAAATGACAGATTTAACCAAAAACATCCTGCGCTTTATTCTTTTTGCTTTTGCACAAGCATTGATTTTCAATAATTTGGAGATCGGTTTTGGTATTCATTTGATGGTTCACCCGCTTTTTGTCATGTTGCTGCCTTTTGAAATTGGTGTTTTTTCATTGATGTCACTCGCATTTGTAATGGGAGCAATCATCGATGTTTTTTCCAACACCTACGGATTGTATGCCTCTTCATTATTAATGATGGCGTTTTTTAGACCAATTATTTTTAAATTCTACGGTCCACGCGAAGGCTATGACCCCATTAAAGAACCATCAATTGTCGACATGGGTGGACGTTGGTTTTTCTTCGTTTTTGGTTACTTATTGCTGATTCATCATTTTTGGTTCTTCTTGATTGAAATTTTTAGAATTGATCAATTCTTTTTCATTTTGCAAAAAACCGTATTGAGCCTGGTTTTCTCTTATTTGCTTAGCATTTTATTGCAAACTTTCTTTATGAAAAAATCAAAGGCTAAATGAATTTCGATGCCCGCAAGTACGTAATTATGGCTTTTATTCTTCTTGTTGGAGGAATTTATACCATTCGTCTTTTTTACATGCAAGTTGTTGATGACACGTGGACACTCCGCGCTCAAGAAATAGCTGAAAAACGCAAAGAAATCACACCACCACGCGGAGTAATATTTGATAGAAACGGAAAGAAAATTGTTTCCAATCGCACGTATTACAACTTAATGATGGTGGAAGATAAGATCAAAAAATTGGATACTGTTGCATTTGCTAAATTGTTAGGTTGGACTAGAGAAGAAGTCCGCAATCGTTTCTATGAAATTAGAAAAGGAGAAGGTAAATACTACAATAAACACAGTGGAAAAACAACCTCAAATTATCAAAAAATTCGTGCCTATCCTTTTATTAAAGAATTGACATTAGAGGAAATATCAACGATTGCACCGCATTTAGAAAATTTCCCGGGGTTTTACGAAGAGGTTACAAGTATGCGTAATTATCCTTTTTCAAACGGGGCTAATATTTTAGGTTATTTATCAGAGGCAACACGCGAAGAAATAGACGAAGATCGCTTTTATAAACCGGGAAATAATATTGGTCGCTCTGGAATTGAACGTTTTTATGAAAAAGAATTAAGAGGAATAAAAGGAATTAAATATGTTGTTACCTCCGCTTTGAATAATGCAATTGAACCTTATGCAGATGGAAAATACGACACAACAGCTCGCCAAGCAGATCCGCTCAGACTCGGAATGGATATGTTGATTCAAGCTTACGGCGAACAGCTAATGCAAAACAAAAAAGGTTGTATCGTTGCAATCGAGCCATCAACTGGTGAAATTTTAGCTATGATTTCTGCGCCTTCTTTCGATCCGAATTTATTGGTTGGAAAAAGAAACATTAGTTTGAATTATCCAAAATTGGCAATAGACAAAAATATGCCTTTGTATCCTCGCCCTTTGCAAGCAGAATATCCGCCAGGTTCAATTTTTAAATTAGTACAATCATTGATTGGTTTGCAAGAAGGAGTGATTAATGAAAATTCGGGTTTCCCTTGTGATAAAAGCGTTGTAGGTTGTCACAATCACGCAATGGCGACGAATATCCAAGCAGCAGTTCAATATTCTTGTAATCCATATTACTACGCGGTAATGAGGAGAGTTATTCAACAAAATAAAAAGAAGAACATGTTTGCCGACGCTGAGTTAGGATTGAACAAATGGTATGATTACATGCTAAGTTTTGGTTTAGGTAAAAGTTTAGAAGCAGATGTTTCTGGTCAACGCTCAGGCGTTATTCCAAATGCTGCATATTACGATAAATGGTATGGTCATCACCGTTGGGCATTTTCAACGATTCGATCAATTTCAATTGGTCAAGGTGAGGTAAAATTGACGCCGCTTCAAATGGCAAATATTGCAGCAATCATCGCAAATAAAGGTTGGTTTTATACACCTCACTTCGTGAAATCAATTGGTAGGAAAGGACCGCTTCCGCAATATAAAGTGAAAAATTATACCAAAGTACAATCCAAACATTTTCCGCCAATTATTGAAGGAATGCGCCGGGTAGTAAACGAAGCAGGAGGAACTGCTAGAATGGCGCGAATTGATAGTTTGATTGTTTGTGGTAAAACGGGAACGGTTCAAAATCCGCATGGAAAAGATCACTCTGTATTTATCGCTTTTGCTCCGATTCATAATCCAAAAATTGCAATCGCTGTCTTTGTCGAAAACTCAGGTTTCGGTGGGACGTGGGCAGCACCAATTGCGAGTTTGATGATTGAAAAATATTTGAGAAGAAAAATCAAGGATAAAGAAAAAGAAAAACGAATTATAGAGGCTAAACTTTCCAATATCGAAGCTTCACCCAATGAAAATCAAAATCAAGGAGATTGAGAAAGAACGATTCAATTATTGCACAACTTGATTGGCCTTTGTTCATCACCTATATGTTGATGTTGATTTTTGGTATTGCCACCGTTTATTCTGTTGCTTTTAATCCTGAACATCCCAATATTTTTGATTTTGACGAAAAATATGGAAAGCAAATACTTTGGCTATGTGTTTCTTTGTTTTTGGGATTATTGGTTTTTCTCATCGATTCAGACATCTATCGGAAATTTGCTTTTCCGATTTATTTATTTGTGCTTTCGCTTTTGGTGCTCGTTCTTTTCATGCCACCCATAAATGGAGCTAGGGCATGGATTGGTGTAGGAACGATGGGAATTCAACCTGCCGAATTTGGAAAAATAGCCGTTTCTTTATTATTAGCAAAATATATTAGTGAGTTGAGTGTAAAACAACAAACAATCGGAAACGTCGTCGGTGCGGCAATGATTTTGTTAGTACCAATGGTGTTGATTTTACTACAACCCGATGCAGGTTCGTTTGTAGTTTTTACTTCGTTTTTGTTTGTGATGTATCGCGAAGGTTTAACTTTCGATCCAATAATTTTGGCGATTATTAATTCCTTTCCAGGAGTAAAAATGAAATATACATGGGTTGGAAGTCACTTTATCCCAATCCTTTTTGTAGCTGTATTTTTAAGTATCATCACCTTATTATTGAGCTCTGTTGAAGTTGACTTTTTCTTTCTTCCATCTAAAGTTTCAGGCGCAACTGGAGTAATTGTAACACTGATTTTATTTGCAATTGTTGCTCTTTTATTCATTCGTCAATTTGGAACTAAACGCGACCGTTCACGAGGAACATTAATAATCGTTTTAGGTTTGATTTTAGGTGGCGGTCTTTCTTTTGGTGTTGGGGCAGGATTTAGTAGTTTGGCGCCGCATCAAAAAGTACGTATTGAATTATTCCTAGGTCTAAAAGAAGATCCAAATGGAGAAGATTACAACCGAAATCGTGCAATGGCAGCCGTTGGTTCGGGTGGTTTAACAGGAAAAGGCTATAACAAAGCATCCGTTTCAAGTGTCGAAAGTAACCACGTACCAGAATCTGAAACAGACTTTATTTTTTGTCCTTTTGCCGAAGAATGGGGGTTTTTAGGAACCATCGTTTTGATTTTTATGTACATGTTTATGTTGATTCGAATCATTATAATTGCCGAACGACAGCGAGCAGCTTTCAATCGAATTTACGCTTACTGTGTCGCCATGATTTTGTTCTATCATTTCGCTATAAACATTGGAATGAACATTGGTTTCGCACCAGTAATCGGGATTCCTTTACCATTCTTCAGTTATGGAGGTTCGTCTATGATGTCTTTTTCAATGATGATGTTTATCCTGCTAAAATTGGATAGTCAACGTAAAGATGTTTTGAGGTAAAATCAACTATTAAATGGCTTTTAGACTAAGTTTTAAAATTAACTTGTTAATTATTTCAAAAACAAGTTTTACATTTGAACAGATTCAAAAAAAATGATTCATCAAACAATTCAACCTTTTTTACCACAAGTTATAGAACTTCTAAAAAAGCACAAGATCATTAGCGCTTATGTTTTTGGTTCAGTATTGACGGAGAAATTCAATTCAAACAGCGATATTGATTTTTTGGTAACGATTCAAAATAATTTGGATCCATTAGAAACGGGTGAACATTTGTGGAATTTGACTTATGAATTAGAAGAATTATTAAAAAGAAATGTTGATTTATTAACGGAAAGATCCTTAAAAAACCCATACTTCATACAACGAGTAAACGAAACTAAATTTCCTATTTATGGTTTTGGAAGTTAAAAAGCTAATACAAGATATTATAATTTGCCTTGAAAATATTGAAAACTACATAGGCGAAAATAAGGTATTTACAGAATATTCCGATAACTTCTTGCTTCAAGATGCAGTTGAACGAAATTTAATAACATTAGGAGAAGCGATGAATTTACTTTTGAAAAAAGAGCCTGAAATTCCAATTTCAAATGCAAGAAGAATTGTTGATACCAGAAATAGACTAACCCATGGTTGTGATGAAATTGAGGTAACACAAATTTGGAACATTGTAATAAATCATTTGCCTTTATTAAAAACTGAAGTTGAAAAATTATTAGAAAACTGAAGTTTTAATTACTCAAAAGTCCAAATTCAATAGTACTTTTCGATACGATAAAGTTACTAACTTAGCCTCCAATTTCAGCTAATACAATTTTGATTTTTTAGCGTAATTTTAATTAAAATAAAACGTCGTTTTTTATGAATGATAAAAATAAAAACTCCTCAACTAAAAAATCGATAACTTCTTTATCTACAGGGGAAAACAAAAAATACACTGTCTACTTTTGGATCCTTTCTTTGTTTCCATTCTTGATTGTTACTTCCTTATTTTTGTTTCAATCAGAAGATGATTTACCGCCTGTTGAACTTTTGGATAATCCACCAGAAATTCAAGCTTCTTTGATTATTGCCAAAAAAAGCGAGAAAGAAGATACTGTTATTGGTCGCTTTTGGTTGGTGAATCGTACAAGTGTAAAATACCGCCAAATTTCTCCTTTTGTGATTGATGCATTAATCGCCACTGAAGATGAGCGTTTCATGAGTCATTCAGGAATTGATTTTAAAGGTTTAGCGCGATCGATTTTTAGCCTTGGTTCAAGAGGAGGTGCATCAACAATTCCGCAGCAGTTAGCGAAATTATTATTTACCTTACAAAAGCGACAAGAAGAAGAAATTGCACGCGCAAAAGGGGAGAATTTAGCAGCAAGAGTCGGTGGTTTCTTTGGGAAATTTAGAAGAATCAACGAAAAAATTCAGGAAAACATCATTGCAAAGCGCTTGGAAGAACGCTACACCAAAGAGGAAATAATTACAATGTATTTGAATCAATTTGATTTCTTGTACAATGCTGTTGGTATTGAAAATGCAGCACGTGTTTACTTCAATAAAGCGCCAATTAACTTAACAAAAGCAGAGGCAGCAATGCTAGTTGGAATGTGTAAAAACCCTGATTTATACAATCCATATTCGTATCAAGTTGATAATTACAGAAGAAAAATAGCGAATAACAAAGAAATTCCCTTCAGTCAAGTAACACAAGCTGAAATTGATGAAAGACGTTCTAGAGATTCAATTAGAGCAGTTGAAAGAAGAAATCAGGTTTTATATCAATGGTTGAAAAATAGTGAAGATGAAAACGATGCTTTACAAACTAAAATAACCCGTGAAGAGTTTGATAAATTGAAAATAACTCCTGTAGCAACTAACTTTAAATCACTCGATCACAAAGAGGGAATGGCACCGTATTTTAGAGAATCAATGCGCAGCGAGGTCACAGGTATTTTAGAACAAAAAAATGAAGATGGTACTTTAAAATATTTGAAAGAAGACGGTACGCCTTACAATATTTACCGCGACGGATTGAAGATTTACACAACCCTAAATCCAACTTTGCAACGTCATGCTGAATATGCAGTTGAGCGTCACATCAAAGAGGACATGCAACCTGCTTTTGACGAAAATAATAAATCGCTTAAACATTATCCATTTGCAAACTCGGTTAGTCCTGAAATGATTGAAAGAATCATGGAAAATGCACGCCGTTCAACGGAACGTTACCGCAAATTAGTAGAAGCTGGTGCAAGTGCAAGTAACATTAAAAGAAGTTTTGAAACACCTTGTGCAATGCGTATTTTTTCTTGGAGAGGTGAGCGAGACACAACGATGACACCCAACGATTCAATCCGTTACTACAAAGCATTTTTACATGCAGGTTTAGTTTCAATGGATCCACAGACAGGTTTCGTGAAAGCATGGGTTGGTGGCGTTAATTACAAACATTTTTCCTATGACCACGTTCGCCTTGGAAAACGTCAAGTTGGTTCAACCATAAAACCTTTTGTATATGCAACGGCTTTATTAGAAGGAAGAATAGAAGGAGAACCTGTAAAGCCATGTACAACCTTTACGCCTGAACAATGCGCTGTAATAGTTGAAAATGAAGACGGTTCGGTTAAAAGTCGATATACACCTGCAGGTGAGCCAGCAAAAAATGTAAAAGATGGTTTGGCACTTTCTTCCAATCCAACAACTGCAGCTGTAATGCAAACAATTGGTTCTTTCAATAGTTATCTAAAAAAAGGTGGTCCTTACGAAGTAGAGAAGTTATTGAAAAAAGTGGAAATCAAGTTGAATCCAAATGATGTTGTGCCTTCAATGGCATTAGGAGTAATGGATTTATCACTTTTTGAATTGGTTGCCGCACAATGTATTTTTGCAAACAACGGATATTACGTTCGCCCAACAACAATTGAACGCATTACCGATAGAAATGGAAAAGTAATTTACAGTGCTGATGCAAAAATCTTCCGAGACCAAGCATTAAATTCAACCGTTGCTTACGAAGTTTTGAAAATGATGAAAGGCGGTATCGCTTATGGTACGGGTTGGAGTTTGAGAAGTGGTAGACCTTGGGGTGGAATTACTGCACCTACAGCTGGAAAAACAGGAACAACACAAGGGAATTCTGATGCGTGGTTCATGGGCTTAACTCCAAAATTAGTAACTGGAGTTTGGGTCGGAGCCGAAGACCGTGTGGTCCGATTTCGAAGTACTGCAATGGGGCAAGGTGCTCGAGCGGCTTTACCGATTTATGGCTACTTTATGCAACGAGCGTATCGAGATAAAATTTTCAGTACGTTTGAAGACTTTAGGCAACCTCCAGATTACGACCCAACAATGTTTGAATGTTCCGAAACCGCGGTTGCACCACCATCGAGCGAAATAGAAATACCATTTGAATTTTAGATATGAATAAATTAGTAAAAAATGTTGAAGAAGCCTTAATTGGTGTTGAAGACGGAATGACCTTAATGATTGGTGGTTTTGGTTTGTGTGGCATTCCAGAAAATTCAATTGCTGAGTTGGTAAAATTAGGGACGAAAAATCTAACGTGCATAAGCAACAACGCTGGTGTGGATGATTTTGGTTTAGGACTTTTATTGCAGACCAAACAAATCAAAAAAATGATTTCAAGCTACGTAGGTGAAAACGATGAATTCGAGCGTCAAATGCTTTCAGGAGAATTGGAAGTGGATTTGATTCCACAAGGAAGTTTGGCAGAAAGATGCCGCGCTGGTGGTGCTGGAATTCCAGCTTTTTTCACTCCTGCTGGTTACGGAACAGAAGTAGCAGAAGGAAAAGAAGTGCGCATCTACAACGGAAAACCACACATTTTGGAAGAAGCATTAACAGCTGATTTTGCGATTGTGAAAGCGTGGAAAGGCGACACAGAAGGAAATTTGGTTTTCAAAGCAACTGCGATGAACTTCAACCCTATGATGGCAATGGCCGGAAAAATCACTGTAGCTGAAGTCGAAGAATTAGTTCCTGCTGGACAGTTAGACCCAAATCACATTCACACACCAGGAATTTTCGTTCAACGTATTTTTAAAGGAGAGAAGTTTGAGAAAAGAATTGAACAAAGAACAACAAGAAAGAGAAGTTAATTTGAAAATGAGGTGATTAATTTCCCTTCCGTCAGTTGACGGAGATAAAGGGAGGTGAATTAACAAAATTCAAAGTTTATCAATAAACAACATATTGTCACCCCTCTCAATCTCTCCGTCAGCTGACGGAAGAAGTTTTAATCTCACTTTGAATCGTATTTCATTTTTCATTCCCTCATAAAATCATAAAGTCATTCCCTCATAATATCATTCCCTCATAACATCATAAAATCATTCACTCATAAATTCAAATTACAATGCTCGATAAAACAGGAATAGCAAAACGCATCGCACAAGAACTACAAAACGGGTGGTACGTAAATTTAGGAATCGGAATTCCAACCTTAGTTGCCAACTATATTCCAGAAGGAATTGAGGTAGAATTTCAATCAGAAAACGGTGTGTTAGGCATGGGACCCTTTCCGTTTGAAGGCGAAGAAGATGCCGATTTAATCAACGCTGGAAAACAAACGATTACAGTTCGTGAAGGCGCATCTTTCTTTGATTCAGCAACCTCTTTCGCAATGATTCGCGGACAACACGTTCAATTAACCGTTTTGGGAGCAATGGAAGTTTCGCAAAATGGAGACATTGCAAACTGGAAAATCCCAGGGAAAATGGTAAAAGGAATGGGTGGCGCAATGGATTTAGTCGCTTCTGCAGATAACATTATTGTAGCCATGATGCACAGCAATAAAGCGGGAGAATCAAAAATTCTAAAAGAATGTACGTTGCCTTTGACAGGTGTTGCTTGCGTAAAAAAAGTGGTGACAGAATTAGCTGTTTTGGAAATTAAAGACGGAAAATTTCACTTGATTGAAAGAGCTCCAGGCGTGAGTGTTGAAGAAATCGTTTCTAAAACGGAAGGCGATTTAGTGGTGCCAGAATTTGTTCCAGAAATGCAATTGTAAGTTGACAGATTTAAAACAATATTACAGCATAGCGCTTCGAGCATCAGTAGCTGCTTCAAGAGAAATCATGAAGATTTACAACCATGAATTTGAAACAATTATTAAAGATGATGGCTCGCCGTTGACTAAAGCGGATTTAGCTTCAACCAAAATTATCCACGAATATTTGGAACCTTTAGGTATTCCAATTACTGGTGAAGAAACAGAAAAATTAGATTATTCTATTCGTAAAAATTGGACAGAATGTTGGTGTGTCGACCCTTTGGATGGCACTAAAGAATTCATCAAAAGAAATGGAGAATTTGCGGTAAACATTGCGCTAATTGAAAATGGAATACCAACTTTTGGATTGATTGCTTCTCCCGTAAATGAGGAAATTATCTTTGGGTCAAAAGAGACAGGAGTTTTTATCGCACAATTCAATGACCTAGATTTTCCCGATAAGTGGGAACAAATAAACGCCACAAAAAAAGTCAATTCACCATTAATCTTAACAGCTTCTAGAAGTCATGGTTCAGGTCCGATGGAGGATTTTACCGCAGAATTAAAACGAATTTCGCCAGAAATAGAATTAAAATCAAAAGGTTCATCCTTAAAATTCTTTGATTTGGCAAAAGGAGAAGTGGATATTTATGCCCGATTTGCTCCCACAATGGAATGGGATATTGCTTCCGGTCAGGCAATTTTAGAAGCGTTAGGAGGTAATGTTATCAATGTGGAAACAGGTAAGCCTTTAGAATATAATAAGGAAAATTTATTGAATCCGTTTTTCATTGCAAAAACAAAAGCTCTTTTGGAAATTTTACCATGAGAATCGTTTTAATCATAGCTTTGTTAGGTTTGGCAACTTTTGTTTGCAGTCAACATAACTTGATTTCTACGCATTCATTCTATCGCGATAAATTATTTGAAACTTCTCGAACCGAATCGTATAATTGTAATGCTTTTCTACCTGTTACTGAATCAAATTATGACCTTCAAAAACACTTAAAAGATACGACTATACTTTATTATGATTTTGCGGTAACGGTATTTAAAAAACAGTTGGTTGAAATAAAAACAGAAGATTGTTTTTTGACAATTTCACCGACTTTTAACCTCTCTTTTGGCAAAGACTTAAAAGAGGAAAACCCGAGGAATTTATTTCAAAACACACGGGGTTTTATCATCGAAGGAGATATTGCAAAGAACTTTTCGTTTGCCACTACTTTTTACGAAAATCAAGCTCGTTTTAGTAATTATGAATCTGATTTTATTTCTTCACATGGAGAATTTTACTTTAAGCAGAATGGCACTGGTTATATCCAACAGAATGGTGTTGTTGCTGGTGGAACACGTACTAAAGAATTCAAAAATGATGGTTTCGACTATGGATTTGCACAAGGTTATATCGTTTATCAACCCCATAAAAAAGTAGACATTATAGTTGGAAATAATCAGCAATTTATAGGCGCTGGTTATCGTTCAATGTTACTTTCGGACAATAGTTCTGCTGCGCCTTATTTCCGTTTAGATTATAGAATTAGCAAACGCTGGTCGTATTCAATTTTAAGAACGAGAGCGATGAATTTGAGTAGAAAGAAGAAGACAACAACTGTCGAAGCATACTATCAACCAAAAGGTTTTGCTGTCAATTATTTATCCTTTCAAGCGACAGATAAATTGAATATTTCGCTTTTCGAAGGTTCAACTTGGTCGATGGGAGATTCGTTAACAACAAAACGAGTTCATCCGCTTTTTTACAACCCAATTCCAATTGTATCAAGTATTTTGAACGATTCAATATGCAGTACTATTCAAGGAATAAATGTAAATTGGCTTTTGCATCCCAATGCGCGCGTTTATGGACAATTCGCACTAGGTTCTTTAGGAGCAAAACAATACGCTTTGCAAGTTGGTTACCGAGGAAACGATTACTTCAAAATCAAGAATTTATACACGCAAATTGAATACAATTTTGCAACATCAAAAATGTATAAAGCCACAACAGATCGATTGAATTACAGTCATTATAATCTTGCACTTGCTCATCCAATGGAAAATGGTTTTCATGAAATTGTGATCCGATTAGGTTGGGAATGGAAAAGGATTTATGCGGACGTTAAATCGGTAAATTATTTTTTAATCAACCAAACGAAAAATGATTTATTACCTATTCAATATTACAATACTGTTTCAAATGATAAAATTTCGCACAATCAATTTGAATTAGGATACAGAATGAACAAAAAATTAAACTGGACCTTCTTCGGAAATATCACCTACAGAAAACAAACTGGAGCAGAAAATTCTCAAGCTTTTGTTGTGAGTGCAGGGATGAGAACTTCATTATTAAGCCATTACAATGATTATTAGAACAAAAATAATCTTACTTCTTTTGTTTTTGACTCCTGTTTTGGTTTTGGGCCAAGGTGCAATTGGATGGTTGAATGAAGAAAAAGCAATTGATTCAGTTTCCAAGTGGAGTTATGAAGACCATTCAGCTGTTTATCCAAAAATAAGACAGTTAGCTAATTTAAAAATTGGATTTGCAATAAGGGATAAATCCCAGTTAATTCCTACGATAGATGGCGGTTTGCAGTATGGAACAAAATTAAACTACCGCGCTGGTGCTGGATTTATATGGGAATCGAATTTCTCCCCAAAATGGTATTTACGAACTGGTATGAATCTAATAATAAATGATGGAGATAGTTTACTAACTTCTAATTATTTTCAGACATTAGGAAATTCAAAACTCGAATTACAGCCGACTGCTCGACTTGCATTTACGCCAAATAAACATTTCAATTTTCAAACAGGAATCGACAAGAATTTTATTGGTGATGGTGCTCGCTCTTTGTTCTTGAGTGACTATGGAAAAAGTTATCCTTTTGCGCAAGTAAGAACTAAATTTTGGCATGTCGAATACACGATGCTTTATCAATTTATGCGTGAAAATTTTCAAAATCAAAACCTTTCTAAATTCATCGCAACGCATCATTTAAGTTGGAATGTCACTAAATGGCTCAACTTTGGATTATTTGAAACGGTTGTTTTTCAACCAAAAGACACTTTGCTTAATCGAGGATTTGAAGTAGAATATTTAAATCCACTGGTTTTTTATCGTCCGCAAGAATATTCATTAGGTTCCTCTGATAATGTGTTGATAGGCGCAAGTTTTTCAGTAAAATTCTTAAACCGAACAATGCTTTATGGTCAAGTCATAGTTGATGAATTTTTATTGTCAGAAATAAGAGCCAAAAGAGGTTGGTGGGGGAATAAATTCGGTGGTCAATTGGGTTATAAAGGAAAAATGAAATTCTTAAAACAAAATTTTGTTTTTCGCCTAGAAGTCAACGCTGTTCGACCATACACGTATGCACATATCAATGCAATGGCAAACTATGGAAATCTTGGAAGAACAATGAGTCATCCAATGGGTGCTAATTTTGTAGAATTTTTAGGTGAATTAAAATGGCAACACCAACGTGTTTTTTCCAAAGCTACTGCGGTATTTGGAAATCAAGGTTGGGATATTGGCGGTGACAGTTATGGTTCAGATATTTACCGACCTTATACCCAACGACCTTATGATTATTATTTCAGCATTGGCGAAGGAAAAAGAAATTACTTTGGTCGCTTGAATCTCTTTGGTGCTTATCAACTTTCAGAAAAAGGAAATTTACAAGCTTTCGGAGAAGTTCAATTGCGCTTTGATTCCGCTGCACAAGCCCATAACTTTCGGGTTGTTCCAATGATTGGTATTCGCTCTAATTTCTGGAACGATTATCGAAATTATTAAGCTGAAAACTAACGCTCCAAAAACTTATCCACCATCTTTTTCAAATACTCAATTTCATCTTTCAAGGTTTGAAAGTGATCTTTATTTGACTGAAAAGTATTTTGTAAATAAGTATTTGCTTCTAGCTAAATTTATTCAAATTTGGGTTAACTATTTAATCGCACCAAAAAATGTAGCACCATTTGAATCAACAAATCGCAAACGTTCTTTCATTGGGAGTTGAAAAATATAATTGGGGAATTTCGTAAAAATATGAGGACACTTCAAGACTAATTGATTAAAAATTTCTTCTTGTAATTTCGGATAGATTTGTAGCGTATCACAAACAGTATGTATTATGATTCTTGTTTCTATAAGATTTGTATTTTCTAATTCTCTAAAAACAAAATCTAAAAGCCAATCGAAGTAATTTTGATTGAATCCAACAGTTGCTTCATCGAAAAATAAACGATAACAGAAATAGCGGATTTTAGGAAATACATAAACTGCTCCTAAATCTTTTTCTGAAAGTGATAAATCTAAATAAAGTGCTTTCCCTAATTCCAAAACATTGGCTTTTTTTCCTTTGAGAAAGTAATAGCGCAACAGCAATGAATTTGCAAAAATATAATCTTGTAAAGCTTTAATCGAATGATGAGGTTTTATGTTTTTTAAGTAGAAACTTAAGCCCATTTCATAATCAGGAATCGAGAAATCTGGATCGGCTAATAATTCAAAAAATCCCTCTCGGATTATAGGCAGCGCATGAAATTCCTTGTAAAATTCAACATTACTATTTGGGTTATTTTTTAAACTCTTATAAATATCTTTACCTAAAATCCCTTTTTTGTCAAAAGAAATATCCGTTGGAAACTGTTCTAAAAAATGATACAATGGCTTCAAACCACCGTGATGAATGTTAAAACTCAAAAGACTCTTATATTGTTGTTGCCCTGGGAAAACACCGTATAAATTTTGAAAATCAGTTATTTCTATTAAATAACTTTCAAACGAGAACCAATCTTTTTGACCTATAAATTGAGCAAGAATATCTAATGTGTGCTGGTAAGGTGTGTTTTTATTTCCCTCTAAAAGAAACAATCTGTAAATGGTACTTTCTGAAATTGATTTATCATTTTCAAATTGAATAGCTTCACTTGCCTTTTTACAATCTAATTTTGTAAGGATTCGAAAAGTCAACTTTTCCTCTAGTTTTGACTTTAAATGATTTAAGTTGTAATCAGATATTTTATGAATCGGTTTTGGCATGCTAAAATTTTAATTGAATTCCAGTTGTAATAGAGTAGTAATAGTCATCTATAGGCAAGGGACGATATGTATCAAAATTATGGTCGTAATGAATGGTAAAACCAAGGTGCTTATTTACAGTAAAATAAAGATTTGAGTCGAAGAACCAACGTGGCGTAATAAAATTACTATTCAAAGGAAATTGAACGAAAGTTGTACCCGCAAAATCAATGTTTTTAGCAATCTTAAAAGCGAACTTTGCAGAAGTGTTCAATCGAAACATATTTCTATTAACGATGCCCAAACTATCTTTTTGAAAGGCATACGAATTTAAGAAAGGATTCCATTTTTCAGATTCGTAAAATACACCGATAGAAGTGTATAAATCAGATTGTTTTTTTTCGAGCCAGCGCATACGAGCATTTGCACCGATAAGCGCTCTTCTTTCCATCCCTTGAACACCGTTCCATTGGTATTGAGTGAATAAGTCAGGAGCTATTTTTCTTGAATCATTGTCGCGAAAACGCAGCTGAAAAAAACCATTATTTTCTAGTGTTTGTTTCCCATTAAATGAAACTTCTGTTTGAGAAAGAAGGATAAATAAATACTTGTTTTTAAGAAAATAATCTATTTCCGAGGAATTGGTAAAATCGACTAAGGTTCTTCTTTGTTTGTCGTTCGAGAAGTTAAAATTAAAAGTTGCTCTCACTCTTCGAAAAGTAGTGTCGGTTTCGATTTTACGATCAATATTTAAAACTTGCGCTTGAGATAAAGAGGTAAAACCAATAATAAAAAGTAAAAATAAATGTTTCATTGCTAACTAATTGTGGAATGAATATAAGTAATTAAACTTGATTTAAAGACCTCAAATGTTTCTTTATTTTCCTTCGCGATGTGTAAATTCCCAATGAGATGAGGAATAAAGAATACATTTTTACCGGCAACCTTGTAATGAGTAAATGAAACCGAACCTCTTGAATTAATGGAACAAGCATCGGTGAAAATTTCTTCAAAGGTGTTGCCAGATTGCAGGCTTAAACTTTTAAAAGCATTTTGAGCAGGTTTCCCCATTAATAGAATTGCTTCCGGATTTACCTCTTGAATTTCAAAAAACAACTCATCTTTACATAGCGTTTCAGAAAACGCAACTTTACCAAATGTTGAATAAGCGCATTTTACAATGTCAGTAAAGTAAATGTATGCCAAGAAGTTTTCGTTGCCAATTAAATTTCTAAATAAATCATAGTAACCTTTGTGCTTGTGAGATGCTTCGAAATAGGCTTGAATATTTGTATGCGCATTGTGAATACTAAAAACGGTATTTAAGCCATAATCTTCTTCTCCTTTTCCAGCATCTTGCGCAATTACCATTAACTTTTTATTCGTGTGCGAACCTAGCCAGAAAGGAATGTCTTGTCTGAAAATTCGTGCGGGGCATTTTTGGCATTTATCCAAATTTGGCAACTGATTTTCATTTATTTTTTCAGGTAGTAAATGCAATCCATCCACTTTTTCAAGCGTGAAATCTTGCACGCGTTTCCCGTACCACTTTATTAAGAATTCTTGAAATGTCATTTTACCAGATTTGATACAACCAACGAATTACCCAAACCCAAAAAGCTACTAAAATTCCTATTCCAATTATCAATGCCGCTCCCCCAACGATTTTAATTAACTTAAATCCAAACGAATCTAAATCTCTATTTAACGTCGCATCGTGATCAAAATTTTTATCTTCAATTTTTCTTCTAAATAAAGATAAAATTGGCTTTCGAGGAGTTTTGTTTTTTTGCTGATTCATTTGATGTAAGTAATAATTTTAATTCTCAACAGCGCTGCAAAGAAAGCACCTATTGCGGTTTCGCCAAAAATTCTACCCGCAATCGGGTTCAAATAATTTTCAGCTGGTTTTATGAAATAATATAAAAATTGCACGATACTGAAAGCAGAAGCCAATCCGCCAACAACAATAATAATCCACTTGAACATGCCAAAATTTAATTGACCTGAAAAACAAGTAAAAACGACGAATGGAATAACTATACAATCAATAGTTTGAAAAATAAGATTCAAAAAAGCGTGCGCTAAACGATTGACGCAAACCATTTGTTTATTCCCAATACTTTCATAATCTGCCTGTTTTGGGAACGGAATAACTTCATCAACCAGTGCTTGAATCAAACCCATTATCTACGTTTAAAAATTGCTAACAATACAATAAATAGCGCCAATCCATTAGAAACTAAAGATGTAATTCCAAAATAAAACCAAAATGGATCTTTTGTTGGACTAGAAGTAAAATATAGAGCATAGCCCATGTATCCAAAAAAGGCTATGCAAAGTAGCGACAATATTCCCCAACCGATCCCAGAGCCACCATTTGATTTTGCTTTCATCGCAAGCCCACTAAAAATTAATCCAGCAAAAACAGAAGAAATCAAATAACCCAACAACATAATCATTGATGTTTTTGAAGTTCCTTTACTTGAGTTATCTGTCATTTTCTTCGGAATAAAAAGTTAAGAAAAAGACGTCCAATTTTCCGTTCCACCCCACCACGTGTTGTTGGAACCCCTGTTTTTTGAGCTACACTATTTCTGAAACCGGAAATACCCAACAGCCTTTTCCATGAAAATGAGAAGCCAAATTTATTTTTGAAACCGAACATTAACTGATTTGTTTTTCTGATAAATTATTGAAAGCTAATTTTAACTTTTCAGTTATATCATCCGTAAACTCTATTGAAGTTTTAATTGGAATAGTTTGTGCAGAAAACTCCAATTGAACGCCATTTTTTTTGAATCGAACAAATAAAAATGTTTTAGATCTTCCTATAGGGAATTTACAAGCAAATGTTATGAAGTTTGGTGTGTAGTTAATCTGAATTAAATCAGAAAACAGTTTTTCAATAGTGTCATGAATGGTTTTTAGGGTAGAAATATATTCATCTGAAAATTTATTTCTTTTCAGAATTTCTCCTAAAGCCGCGAATCCCTCAAATCGAATTTTATCTCCTTTGGAAATTGATTTTGGAATAGGGTCTAAATTAACACTGGTTACAGCACTAAAACCTATTATTCTCGATATTTCCTCGGTTAAATTCAAATTATCGGGAACCAATTCAATAAC
Source organism: Chitinophaga pinensis (assembly GCA_945897765.1). GTDB lineage: Bacteria > Bacteroidota > Bacteroidia > Flavobacteriales_D > Crocinitomicaceae > UBA952. The sequence goes on along the minus strand of CAMDGP010000003.1, from coordinate 1,679 downwards.
ATAATTCATTAATTGTGAAATCTGAAATGAGCGTGAAGCCATATATGGATCTTCCTGACATTTGCGAAAAAGCACTTTTTCCCATTCTTCATCAAATTCATGCGTACTATTAAGTACCACAAGTTGGGCTTCGGTTAGGTCAGTAAGACGAAGTTTCTTTGCCGTCTGTTCATTCCATTCCCTAAAAGAAGGCTCTTGTGTAAGTAATTCATAGATTTTTGGATAGGCAATTTGAATGCAAACAAGTGAGTAGTTGATTAATAATTCGTGAATTTCTTGGCTTGTATTATTATCTATTTTACCTATAATATTTAAAAGTGACAATGTATTAATCAATCGTTTTAGTGATCGTGGATTAGTACCAACGGAAAGTAACGTTAAATCAGACAATTTTTCCTTTAGCGGCTCACTTGTCAAAAAACGCTCGTCAATATATCCAATATCTTCTAAAGAGTGAATCAAAAATTTAGATACATCATAGTTCGAAATAGGCATTGAAAATGGTAGTTGAATGATTTTATCAAAAAACGATCGAAATTCCCTTTCATTTTTCTCTGTCAATGGACCAAATTTTGGAACTAGCCCCTTCACCACTACTTCATAGTCAATGGCCAAAATAAACAAACAGTTTTCAACTTCAAAAATATTTTTAACCAATTCTAGAATTTCCACTGCAACAGGAGGATCAATCCGATCGAGATCATCAATAAAGAAAATAAATCCTCGGTTATTATTGCCATTTTTACGGTCTTCTTCCAAACATTCATTAATAGCATCTTGCAATGCCTGCTTAAATTGCAATAGATTTGTTTCTCCTTCTTCACTTTCCAAAAAGGAATCAACAACATCACCGTCTACCCCAACAGTACTTGCTGCAACTTTAGCACCTGCTTTGCCAAGTTTCGAAAATAAACTTTTGACTTTACTTATGGTAGCTTTCGCTTTTGTTTCGTGCTTTGACTTGATTATTGATAAAATCTCATGAGTTAACCCTCCAATGATAGAAGTTAATACCTCATCTTTTTCTTTCATCAATGAGTATTGCCAAGTATTCACCCAAATACCATAAAACGGCATTTCGTTGTTGCGTTCGTTTGAATTCAAGGGAGATTCACACAATCTGTGCCTCAGTTGATTTAAAAGCGATGTTTTCCCACTACCCCATTCCCCTTGTATAGCAAGAGTTGTAGGCATTTGACATGTATTGATAAACTGAATAAGTGCATCTGAGTATTTATCTACGCCCAGTAAATCTTCAGCACCTTCTTTACGAGGTTTGTCAATGATATTAGATGTTTTCATAAAATTTTGTTTGTTATATTTTCAAGACCCAGTATTAAATTATTTCTCGTCTTGTTTTCTTAATCAAATTCTTTTTCTGTTAAAACTCCAAAATTAGCTATTTCAATTTTGTTTAATGGAAACCAACATCTGGAATCAAAACGAAAACTCAACCCCAGGCAACAAAGCTGCACATTTTTTCTGAATCGAATTTGATGAAGCCAATGGATTATTATAAAATCTAATGAGATCGAGTGATTTTAAGTTGGTTAATTCATTCGGTACATCCGCAAATTTATTATCCCATAAATCAAGACTTTTTAAATTATGAAGCTCGGTTAAAACCATTGGAATCTCTGTAAAAGTTGAGTTTCTTATGGTAAGTGTTTTAAGCTTAC
>CAMDGP010000002.1 GCA_945897765.1 Chitinophaga pinensis | reverse complement strand
TCTGGCATTGTTTCATCGTTTTTAACTCCTGCGTTCAGTGGGAATTTTTTAGGAAGAATCATTTATTTTGAAGCCAACAAACGCTGGAAACTAACCGTGTATTCAATGGTTTCTAATTTCTCACAATTTACAGTAAGTATGTTTTTCGGGGCTATTGCTGGAATCATTTTATTGTATGAAAAGGAATCTTATTTCAGTGAGTTAAGTATTGGATTGTTTATTGGCGCCACGATTACAAGTTTATTGATTTACTTTTTTGGAGAAACCTTGGCTTCACCTATCAAAATTCAACGTGTTCAATCGATGGTTTTATTGGTGAAAAAAGGTCCTTCACGATTGAAAATAATTGGTGTTTCTTTGTTGCGCTATTTGGTTTTTTTGCTGCAATTTTCACTTGCACTTTCCGCTTTTGGAGTCACTTTTGAGTATTTAAATCTTTTGTGGATAGCGCTCGTTTATATGGCAGTAACCTTAACTCCTTCTTTGTTTTTTGGTAAAATCGTGATGCGTGAATCAATTGCGGTGAGTATATTAACCTTAGCAGGAATCGCAACTTTTCCCATTCTTTTGGCTTCCTTGACGACTTGGTTTTTCAACCTACTAATTCCTACTTTTGTGTCGGTTTTCTTCATTAAATTCAAGCGCAGTTGACGATATTTTTAGTTATTTTCCTTGCTATTTATACGAGTTCGCTTTTTCTGATTTTAGGAATAGGTCTAACTTCACAATGGAAAAAAGAAAGAACGTATCTTCAAAAAGAAAACAAACTCAAACTTGCTGAAATTACGGTGTTAATTCCGTTTAGAAATGAAGAAAAAAGAATAACTGATTTATTAGAAAGTTGTTTAAAATCAAGCGTTTTACCATCAAAGTTTCTTTTTATCGACGATCATTCGAGTGATAAATCAGTTGCGAAAATTAAAGCTACTTTGAGGGATTTTCCATTTGAAATATTGACTGTTCCAGAAGGAGAATTTGGTAAAAAGAAAGCGCTACGAATTGGAATTGAAGCAGTTGAAACACCTTATTTTCTGACTTTAGACGCCGATGTGGCTTTCGCTGAAACTTATTTTGAACAACTTGAAAAACTAGGTCCTGCGGATTTATATATTTTACCTGCTGTTTTAATTTCAAAACGTTGGTTCGAACATTTTTTTGAGGTGGATTTATTGCTTGTAAACGCCTTAAACACAGGATTAAGCGGTTTAAAACGACCAATCATTGCAAGTGGCGCCAATTTATTAGTTCGTAAATCAGCCTTTGAGCAATACGATTGTTACGAAACGCACGCACACATTCCAAGTGGCGACGATATTTACTTATTGCGCGATTTTAGAAATGCCAAAGCAGATGTTAGGGTTTGTACGATTCCAACATTTAAAGTCACGACGGAAACGCCACAAAGTTTCTCTGAATTTATTCATCAGCGCTTGCGTTGGGTTGCAAAAACAGGAAATGTGCGCGACCATTTGAGTACCTTTTTAGCGGTAGTTCAATTCTTTTTGACAATCGGATTTTTCAGCAGCCTTATTTATTTTCTCCTTCATTCAAAATTTGAGTTGGCACTAATCACTTTCACATTAAAAGTTTTAGTAGATCTAATACTCTTTTTACCCTTTTTCTATCGCTTCAAACGCATGAAAGCTTGGTTGCTTTTGCCAGTTTACCAACTTTTGTTTCCATTTTACAATCTACTGATTTTAGTATTAATTCCATTTTTTAAACCGATTTGGAAAGGCAGAGCGTCTGGTGTGAAATAGATTTTATCTTTCAAACTTCCAATAAATCCTATCTGTTTTGTACCTTTGAAACTCGATGGATCACAAACTCATAATTAAAGATATTAAGAACAAAAAGCTCGAGAAGATTTATTTTCTTCACGGCGAAGAACCCTTTTATATCGACTTGATTAGTAATGCTGTTGCCGAACACGCTTTAGAAGATTTTGAGCGCGACTTTAACCAAACAGTTTTATATGGTAAAGATTGTGATATTCTCGCGCTTTTAAGTGAGTTGAAATCCTATCCAATGATGTCGGAGAGGCGAGTAGTAATCTTAAAAGAAGCACAAGATTTAAAACAATTTGATGAATTAGAATCCTATCTCGATTCTCCTTTGGAATCAACAGTTTTTGTAATTTGTTACAAGTATAAAGCCTTTGATGCGCGCAAAAAGTCAATTAAAAACGCTGCGAAAAACGGAATTGTTTTTAAATCCGAAAAAGTAAAAGAGTATCAATTGTCAGAATGGATTCAAGCTTACGTTAAATCGCTAGGTTTCGGAATCACTTCAAAAGCGGGAATGCTTTTAGCAGAATTTTTAGGAAATGACCTCGGTAGAATTGTAAAGGAAATTGAAAAATTGTCTTTGCTAATTGAGGCCGGAACTACGATAAATGAAATTCACATCGAAGAAAATATTGGGATTTCTAAAGACTACAATATTTTTGAATTGACAAATGCAATCGCGACAAAAGACAGTGTGAAAGCGTTTAAAATTGTTCAGTATTTCGAGTACAATCCGAAGGCGGGGGAGTTGGTTGCTATTATTCCGAATTTATTTAAGTTGTTTACGCAGCTGATGAAAATTCACTTTTTACCGAATAAATCACGAGATGTGGTTGCTCAAACTTTGGGTGTTCATCCTTTTGTGGCCGGAGAATTGACCAATCAGCGCAATAATTATGACCCTAAAAAATTAGCTCAAAACATTGCGACACTTCACGAATATGATTTAAAGGCTAAAGGAGTTGGAAATTCAACTTTTCCATCAGGTGAATTGATGCGCGAAATGACGTATAAACTTTTGTATTAATGGCCTCTTTTTTCGCACCTGAAATCATTTTAGAAACGCAAGCTTACACCCTTTCCGAAGAAGAATCAAAACATTGTGTACGCGTTTTACGGAAGAAAAAAGGAGATGTTTTAGAATTATTGAATGGTAAAGGAGTGCAATTGAAAGCGCGCATCATTGACGATAATCCAAAAAAATGTTCCGTGGAAGTGCTCGAAGCTATTTTGCATCCAGAAGCTTCAACTGAAATTCATATCGCTGTTGCTCCCACAAAAAATATGGACAGAATCGAGTGGTTTTTAGAAAAAGCAACAGAACTGGGTTTAACGAAATTGACCTTTTTGAAGTGCGCAAATAACGAGCGAAATAACGTAAATTTAGAACGCATTCATAAAATTGCAGTGGCTGCGATGAAGCAATCCAAACGTTTCTATTTACCTGAAATTGAAGATTTAAAATTGGTAACTGCTTTTATCAATGAAACTCCAAAAGCATACATTGGACATTGCTACGAAGGTGAAAAAGCGCCACTGAAATCAATGAACGAATTTATTCCCTTTTTAATTGGTCCAGAAGGCGATTTTTCTGAGGCAGAAGTAAAATTAGCACTTGATAAAGGCTTCACTCCTATCAATCTTAGCGAAAATCGTTTGCGAACTGAAACTGCTGCGTTGACGGCTGTTTTTGGTTTGGTATATTGAATCCCCTATGTTTTAACATATTTCATAATCACAAATCCGTGCGAGTGTTTTTCGTCAGGCGCTTGATGACCTAGAATCGTTTGTTCCCATTGGCTTTCATCAAATGTTGGGAAAAAAGTATCAGCTCCAAAAACTCCTTGAACATAGGTTATGTATAGTTCGTTTAGGCAATCTAATTCCAAGGCCATTTTGTAAATTTCGCCACCACCAATGATGAAAACAGTGCGTTCGGTTTCATTTTGAAAGGCATTTAAACAGTCTTCTAACGAATGGAAAATCAAACAATTTGGTGCTTCTAAGGTTTGATTACGCGTTAGAATCACATTCAATCTATTTGCAAGAGGACGGTATTTTTCTGGAATGGAATCGTAATTTCTTCGTCCCATAACTACGATATGTTCTTTAGTCGTTTCTTTAAAAAATCGCATATCTGCGGGCAAATGCCACATCAAATCGTTGTTTTTTCCGATTCCTCTCTCGGCATCCATTGCCACAATTAGTGCTATTTTCATATGTTTAAACGGCAACTGCGGCTTTAATGTGAGGATGCGGGTCATAACCTACTAATTCAAAATCTTCAAATCTAAAGTCAAAAATATCATTTACTTCAGGATTGATTTTCATTGTTGGAAGCGGTCTGAAATCACGGGTTAATTGTAAACGTGCTTGCTCCAAATGGTTGGAATACAAATGTGCATCACCCAGTGTGTGAACGAAATCTCCAGGCTGTAAACCACAAACTTGCGCCATCATCATCGTCAATAAAGCATACGAAGCAATGTTGAAAGGAACACCTAAAAATGTATCGGCACTGCGTTGATACAATTGACAACTCAATTTTCCTTCGGCAACATAAAACTGAAAAAATGCGTGACAAGGTGGCAATTTCATATTCTCAATTTCACCTACATTCCAAGCAGAAACAATAATACGTCGTGAATCAGGATTATTCTTAAGTTGATTAACTACTTGTTTGATTTGGTCAATGTGACGTCCATCAGCTGTAGGCCAACTTCTCCATTGTGATCCGTAAACTGGACCTAAATTTCCATTTTCATCTGCCCATTCGTCCCAAATTGAAACATTGTTGTCTTTCAAATATTGGATGTTGGTATCGCCTTTTAAAAACCACAATAATTCGTGAATAATCGAACGCAAATGTAGTTTTTTTGTTGTTATTGCAGGAAAACCTTCATTCAAATCAAAGCGCATTTGGTAACCAAAAACAGAAATCGTTCCCGTTCCTGTGCGGTCTTCTTTCGTTACGCCTTTGTCTAATATATGTTGTAATAAATCGTGGTATTGTTTCATATTATGAATTTAATAGCTTTGAATTAAAACGTCCGTTGGAATGTTTAAACTAGTATGAATTAACCTTATCATTTCTAAAGACAGCTTTCTTTTTTTATTTAGAATTTCACTTGCTCTACTTTTAAAACCAATAATTTTTGCTAAATCATTTTGATTATATCCTAACTGTTCCATTCTAAATTTGATAGCCTCAATTGGGTCAGGTAAATCTATTGGAAAATGTTCATTTTCATACCGTTCAATTAATAAACCTAGAAGTTCAAGTTCATCACCTTCTTCAGTTCCTTTTTTTGCATCAAAAATCTCATCCAATCTTTTTAAAGTTTGAATATAATTTTCTTCTGTTTTTATAAGGTGAATATTCATCTTAAATTGTGTTTGCGTTTATTTTATCATATTCAGAATGAGTTCCAATGAACCTAATCCAGACCATTTTATATTCAAAATTAATTTTTACAATTAACCTATATTTGTTTCCTTTTATGTTAAAAATAACTCTGTTTTCATTTAAAATACTTGCACTTGGATAATCGTGTTTTATTTCGTTAGGTGTTTCCCATTCAACTTTTCCAATTTCTTTAAACCAAGACTTGAGTTGCTGTTCTGAATCATTGTGTTTAATCCAAAAATCTCTTAGTATTTTCTTTGCAATTATTCTCAATGGAAAAATTTTATCAAATATAAAATAAAGTTACCAAAACGGGAAATTTAATTAAGAATTTTTATCAGAATTAAACCACCTCAAACAAATCCTTTATACCAAACACTCTTGAAATTATAAAACCTTCAGCGTATTTCATTCCAGCTGGTCTTCCCATATTGAGCATTCTACCTTTTATGAAATCGAAAAACTCTTCACCAGAAATCGGAGTTGAAGGTTCTGGACTGTTTGGGTCGTAAAATTGCGTTTTGAAAGCTTTGATTACCTCGATTTTTCGTTCAACAAAAGGAGTAACATCAATCACAAAGCTTGGTTCCAAATAAAAATCTTGAATGTAGTGTGCTACCAAACGCGGACGATGAGGCATTTGCTCAATTCCATTCAAATCTGTTTCGATTTTGCGTAAACCTGCTAAAAAACAAGCGTCCTCCACTAATTTCCCTGCTCTTCCGTGGTCAGGATGACGGTCAGAAATACTATTCGCTAAAACAATTTCAGGTTGATACTTACGAATTTGCTCTATGATCAATCGTTTGTTTTCTGCGTTGTCTTCAAAAAACCCATCAGGCATTCTTAAGTTTTCACGTGCCGATAACCCCATAATTTTAGATGCATCTGCCGCTTCTTCATAGCGCGTTTCGACTGTACCTCTTGTTCCTAATTCTCCTTCCGTAAGGTCTATGATTCCGACTTTTTTTCCTTCCGCAACATAGCGCATAAGCGTTCCCGAAGCTGATAATTCAACGTCGTCTGGATGCGCTGCAAAAGCAAGGATGTCAAGTTTCATAATTCAATTTTTTTCCTCCATTGAGGGAGGATTAAGGAGGGTGACTATTAAATTAAAAAATGCATATTGTTTACAACTGTTGACTTCGAGAGCCTCAGTCTACAGTTGTAAACGCTAACTATTGTGGGCTGAGGCTCTCGAGGCTCACTCTATAACTTTCCACACTCGGACAAGAACAAATTAAGTTTCTATCTCCGTAAGCGTTATCAACACGACGAACAGGAACCCAGTATTTAAATTCTTTCAAGTAAGGCAGAGGATAAACAGCTTCTTGTGGTGAATATGGATAATTCCAATCTTTATTGATGATGCAATCCGCTGTGTGTGGTGCGTTTTTCAATAAGTTATTCGATTTATCAGCGTGACCATTTTCAATTTCACGAATTTCTTCGCGGATTTTAATCATCGCTTCAATAAAACGATCTAATTCTTCTTTGTCCTCAGATTCAGTTGGTTCAATCATCAATGTTCCCGCAACTGGGAAAGAAACCGTTGGTGCGTGGAAATTAAAGTCAATCAAACGTTTCGCCATGTCTGCAACTTCAACTTCTGAAGTGCGTTTGAAGTCGCGGCAATCTAAAATCATCTCGTGTGCAACTGTACCATTTTTTCCGGTGTACAAAATATCGTAATGTCCTTTCAAAGAAGCAGCGATATAATTTGCATTTAAAATTGCAATCTCAGTAGATTCACGTAAACCAACAGCGCCTAACATTTTAATATATCCGTAAGAAATCAACAAAATCAAAGCACTTCCGTAAGGTGCAGCAGAAACAGCGTGAATAGCATTTGTTCCTCCAGCTTCAATAATTGGGCTTCCTGGTAAGAATGGTGCTAAATGTGCTCCAACTCCAATTGGACCCATTCCAGGACCACCACCACCGTGAGGAATTGCAAACGTTTTATGTAAATTCAAGTGACAAACATCTGCACCAATATTCCCTGGATTTGTTAATCCTACTTGAGCGTTCATATTTGCTCCATCCATATACACTTGTCCTCCATTTTCGTGGATGATAGAAGTGATTTCGCGAATTTCTTCTTCGAAAACACCATGTGTAGACGGATAAGTAACCATCAAACCAGCCAATGAATCTTTTAATTCAATAGCTACTCTTTTTAATTCTTCAACATCTATATTTCCGTTTTCGTCGCAACCTGTAACAACTACCTCAAAACCAGCCATAACAGCTGAGGCAGGATTTGTTCCGTGTGCCGACGAAGGAATAATCATTTTCTTTCTATGGAAATCATTACGAGATTCATGGTACGCTTTAATTACCATCAAACCAGCATATTCTCCTTGTGCTCCAGAATTTGGTTGTAATGAAACAGCTGCAAATCCAGTACATTCACACAAATCTTTTTCCAATTGACGGAATAGTTCGTGGTAACCTGCAGCTTGCGAAAGCGGAGCAAATGGGTGCATATTCGCAAATTGAGGATTCGTAATCGGAATCAATTCACTTGCTGCATTTAATTTCATTGTACAAGAACCTAACGGAATCATACTATGAACTAACGATAAATCCTTATTTTCCAAACGTTTCAAATAACGCATCATTCGTGATTCTGAATGATAACTGTTAAATACGTTGTGAGAAAAAACAGCATCCGTTCTTAAAAGTTCTGGTGTTAGGCTTGTTGCAGAAAGTTCGCTTGCAGTTTCATTTCCAAAAACAGCCAAAATTGAATTTACATCAGCTAAAGTATGTGGCTCACCAAAACTAATTGTCAATTCTGAATCGTTCAAATAGTTGAAATTCATTCCAGCCGCTTCTGCTTTTGAACGAACTGCAGTACAATCAACACCTTTCAACCAAATAGTATCAAAATAGGAATTTGAACCTAAAGAAACACCTAATTTATTCAAACCAGTTGCTGTTGTAGTCGCTAATTTATGTACATGGTTTGCAATCGCTTTCATTCCATTTGGACCATGATATACCGCATACATACTTGCCATAACAGCCAAAAGAGCTTGAGCCGTGCAAATATTTGAAGTTGCTTTATCGCGTTTGATGTGTTGCTCGCGTGTTTGCAAAGCCATGCGTAATGCCATGTTACCATCAGCATCTTTAGAAACACCAATGATTCTTCCTGGTAAATTACGTTTATAATCTTCTTTTACAGCGAAAAATGCTGCGTGAGGACCACCGTAACCCATTGGTACACCAAAACGTTGTGTTGTACCAAGCACTGCGTCAGCGCCCAATGACCCTGGAGATTTTAACATAACTAAAGAAAGAATGTCAGCAGCAACTGCAACTTGAATTCCAAAGTTTTTCATTTTTGAGATAAACGAAGCGATGTCTGTAATTGCGCCGTTTGCGTCTGGATATTGTAACAAAGCACCGAAGAAATGCGCATCAGCTTCAAAAGTTGCAGGGTCAGCAATTACCAACTCAATTCCTAAATTCAACGCACGACCTGTTACCACGTCAATCGTTTGTGGAAATGCATTTGAAGCGATAAAGAATTTATTTTTTCCTTCTTTAATTTCCGCTCTTGAACGTGAATTGTAGAACATAATCATTGCTTCAGCAGCAGCAGTCGCTTCATCTAATAAAGATGCGTTTGCGATTTCCATTCCTGTTAATTCCAAAACCATTGTTTGGAAATTCAATAATGCTTCCAAACGTCCTTGTGAAATCTCGGCTTGGTAAGGAGTATAAGCAGTGTACCATCCTGGATTTTCAAGTATATTTCTTAAAATCACGGAAGGAACAATTGTTTCATTATAGCCCATACCGATGAATGATTTATTCACCTGATTTTTCTTACCTAACTCATTGATATGCTGCAAATATTCTTGCTCAGTCATTGGGTCTGCGATGTTCAATTCACCTTTCAAACGGATGTGTGCAGGGATTGTTCTGTCAACTAATTCTGCTGTTGAGTTTACTCCAATTTTTTGCAACATCGCTTGCTTTTCAGCTTCGCTTGGACCGATGTGTCTTCTTGAAAAAGGATTCATAAAATGATATTTTAATGCGGGGTCAAATATACGATTTCAAAGTGAATCGTAAATCAATGAACAATCGAAATGACAAAGAGTTTTAAACTGTTTTTAAACTTTGATAAAGATTTCAATTTGTCTATTCTCAAATAAGCATTTTGCCAGAAAAAACTTCAGAAACCTAATCGAAATTCTATTCTTATGTTTTTTAAGCACTAATTTCGCACAATGTTTGAAAAGGAAAACTTTATAATCTTGCTTGCTGAATCGATTCATAAAAACGGAATTCCAGCTCATCGATTAGAAAACACGATGCAGATGGTGTGTGAATCGATAGGAGTGGAAGCAGATTTTTCGGCTACACCAGAATTACTTTTAATTTCATTTTCAACCAGTGGAAGTTCCAAAACACATATGAAAAAGTGTAAAGGTTCAGATTTAAATTTTGAAAAAATGACACTTCTCGATCAATTGATTGAAAAAGTAATGAAAGGTCAATTATCTATTGAAGCAGCCAAAGAGGAATTGGAACGCATCAACACTTTACCTAAACGTTATGGCGTTTTAGTTAATATTTTATCCATAGGGGTTTCTACTTCAAGCGCAGCTTGCTTATTTGGTGGTGGCTGGATCGAAATATTGATTTCTGGAATAATTGGACTAATGATTGGGATTTTAATGGAATCACTTGCCTTTTTTCCAAATTTATCCAGATTAACAGTACTTTTCTCTTCAACTTTTGCGATCTTTTTCGCGAAGTTGTCGGTGGTTTGGGTAGGCGAATATTCAATTGAGATAGCCACCATTACAGGTTTAATTTTATTAATTCCTGGTTTTACTTTATCACTTTCAGTAACTGAATTGGCAAACGGTCACGCACAATCTGGAACCGTCCGATTTTCAAATGCAATTGTAACATTTGTAATGATTGCTGTGGGAATTGGTTTAGGAAATAATTTAGCAGCTCAGTTTGAGTTGTCTCCATTGCTTGTTCATTTCCCTGAAACTCCAAAATGGATGAATTATATTGCCTTAGCAATGGTTCCTGCTGGATTTGTTGTGTTGTTCAAAGCGCAAATAAAACACTATCACTGGATGCTATTATCATGTGTTACTTCTTACTATAGCTTATCCTATTTTAGTTCATTCAACATTAGCGAATTGTCAATTTTCTTTGCTGCCTTTTCCTTAGGTATTGTTTCGAATTCGCTTTCGCGATTGATAAAACAGCCAGTAACTTTAATGTTGGTGCCTGGAATTATTCTGTTAGTGCCAGGCTCAATTGGATTTAAGAGTATTTCTGCCTTAGTAAATGATCAAACACTAAATGGAGTTGAAAATGCTTTTTCTACCTTAGTATCAGCAGCTTCATTGACAGCAGGATTACTTTTTTCGAATATGATTGTTCGATTAAATAGAGGATTTTAATAGATTTCGTTCTTTTTTTTAGAAATCTGTTTTAAGAAAGAAAAAAATATTTATCTTTGTCGCCCAATCAAATTTAGTCTTTTCAAAAGAGAAAAGTAAGATTGAAATATAAGCTGAGAGTTTGTCCGATTTAAGGAGGTTAACTCGATTCAAGCGAGAGTAGCTCAGTTGGTAGAGCACGACCTTGCCAAGGTCGGGGTCGCGGGTTCGAATCCCGTCTCCCGCTCGTCTATGCTCGAGTGGTGGAATGGTAGACACGCCGGACTTAAAATCCTGTGCTCTTTTTGGGCGTGCGGGTTCAAGTCCCGCCTCGAGTACAAAGCCTTGATGAAAATCAAGGCTTTTTGTTTTACATTAACGTTTATAAAGATATACGGATTGGCTTCCACCTTCCGTACAAAGGAATTTCTCGAATGCTTTGGTGTTCGAGATTTTTCATTTTAGGAAAATATGGCAACAGTTTACATTCTTTATTCTCATAAAATCGTTCAGTATTATATTGGTTCTTGTCTTGATTTGAATACAAGTTGATACTCTAACAAATCTAAATGTCGAATTAGCCTAATAACCGAATCATGAACGGAACATATATCTCCACATTGAGAACAACAAAATTTGCTGCCTTTTGCGTAATCAATATAAACATCAACAACTTTGTTTTTTGGTTAAACTTCAATCTTAGTTAGTAACCAAGGTTGTTCAACTGCTAAAATGACTGAAATAGCCTCTGTGAATTTTTCGATTTCCATGACCGAAAGATAATAATTTCAAGGTTTTTAGCGAAGAACCAAATTAGTTTTGATTTTTTGATTTATTAAGAATTGTCATAAAAGAGACTGTTCACTAAAATCGCCTTACATTTGAAGCAAAATCAATGCTTTCAAATGGAGATAAATAATAAAAAAGCAATCGTTTTAGGAGCAAGTGGACTTGTTGGAAATCAATTAGTTCGCTTATTACTCAAAGATAATTCCTTCTCACAAGTCACTTTATTTGTTCGAAAAGAACTTTCCTTTTTAGACAACAAACTAAAACAAATCATACTAGATTTCGATGATTTAGAAAGCTATCAATCGCAATTTGATGGTTCCGTACTTTTCTTATGTTTAGGAACAACGCGCAAAAAATCACCTAATCTTGAGAATTATCGTGCGATTGATTACGGAATTACTTTACGTGCTGCAAACTTGGCAAAATCTGCTGGTCTTGAAGAAGTTCACTTAATTAGTGCCATTGGTGCAAGTTCAGATTCAAGTATATTTTACAACAAATTAAAAGGTGAAATTGAAGAAGATTTAATAAAAATCGGTTTTGAATCCACCTACATTTACCAGCCTTCGATGCTAATTGGTACCAGAGGTGAGTCTCGACCTACTGAATTGTTTTTTCAGAAATTGATGCCTTTCTTCGACCTTTTTATGTTTGGCGGAATTAAAAAATATCATAGTGTAAGTAAAGAAAAATTAGCTAAGGCAATACTAAAACACCATTTAAATGCTAAAAAAGGAGTACACATATTGACTTATGGTGATTTTTGAAAATGAATTTTACATTGAATATTAAATTCGCTATTAATAAATAAATCAACCTCACTTTTTACTTTTAACTCTTAACTTTTAACTTATTTCCATAAATTACTTCAAATCAACTTTTATCAATTGAAAAAAAATAATTACATTTGCCGTCCGTTTTTTTATCTTTTTAGATTTAGCCGTGAAAAATCAGTTTGAAATACCATTTGTAGGATTAAAAATTGGAATTCATGACTTTGAATTTAAGATAGATAAGTCGTTTTTCGCAGGCTTTCCGTATTCAATTATTGATAATGGAGATTTAAAAGTTTGGATGGAGTTGGAGAAGAAAGAAACCATGTTGATTGCCGATTTTGAACTTTTCGGTACAATTAAAATGGATTGCGCAAGATGCAACGAAGAAATGGATGTTGAAATTGAAGGTGAATTAACGATTTATTACACCTTTGGCAATGAAGAAGCCGAAGATGAAAATTTAATTGTTATTCCAAATGAAAGTTATCAAATTGATGTAACACAACCCATCTACGAAATGATAACTATGTCCATTCCTTTACGTCCTATTCACGACGAAGATGAATGCGATGAAGAAATGGTAAAGTTGATTGAGAAATTTCAAAATCAACCTACAGAAGAAAAAGAAATAAATAAAGACGATATAGACCCACGGTGGTCAGCTTTAAAGAATTTAAATTAAGTAATAGTTGAATTATGGCACATCCTAAACGCAAGATTTCGAAAACGAGACGTGATAAGCGTAGAACTCACATCAATGCAGTTGCTCACAACGTTGCAACATGCCCAACAACAGGTCAACCTCACCTTTTTCACCATGCTCATTGGCATGAAGGAAAATTGTACTATAAAGGTAGAGTTGTAGTTGAAAAAGCAGTTGTAGTTGAGTAATAGCTACTTTCTCATTCTCGAATGAAAATAGGCTTAGATATTTCAGGTGGCGATTTTGCTCCAGATGTTAATTTAAACGGAGCTTTATTGGCCTACAATGAATTACCAAAAGATTCCCGCCTTGTATTAATAGGTGATGAGTCTGTAATTCGGGACGGACTTAAAAATCGTGGGGTTTCTCACGATTTTTTTGATATTATACATGCTCCAGATGTGATAACCTTTCATGATCACCCAACGCGTGCCATTCCCAAAAAACCAAACAGTTCGATTGCTGTAGGCTTTGACTTACTTTCAAAAGGAGATCTTTCTGTTTTTGCAAGCACAGGAAACACAGGCGCAATGTTGATTGGATCCATGTACAAACTCAATACAATTCCTGGTATTATACGACCTTGTATAACATCAACCCTCCCTGCAATCAATGGTGATAAAACAATTTTACTCGACGTTGGTTCCAATGCTGATTGTAAAGTTGATGTTTTGTATCAGTTCGCTGTTTTGGGTTCTATTTATGCAAAAACAGTCCACGGAATCGAAGCCCCGAAGATTGCTTTACTGAACATAGGTGAAGAAGATTCAAAAGGAAATCTATTAACCATTGCTGCTCACAAAATGTTATCCGAATCAGATGAAATAAATTTCATTGGAAATATAGAAGGTAGAGAACTATTTACTGGAAAAGCAGATGTTATTGTTTGTGATGGTTTCACAGGAAATATTGTATTGAAAGAAGCAGAAGGAATCTACTCCTTGATGAAACAACGCGGAATTAAAGACGAATATTTTGACCGTTTTAATTACGAAAACTATGGTGGAACGCCCATTTTAGGTGTGAAAGGTAACGTAATTATTGGTCATGGTATTTCAAATGATATTGCTGTAAAAAACATGATATTACTAGCAAATGAAGTAGCAGTATCCGGTTTGGCAACAAAAGTAAACGAAGCATTTAATTAAAATTATGAGTAAAATAACTGCAGCAATCACTGGTGTTCAAGGTTTTATTCCAGAAGACATTTTAAGTAACGACGATTTGGCAAAGATGGTCGATACCACTGATGAATGGATTACCTCACGAACAGGAATTAAAGAGCGAAGAATCATGAAAAATGGTGCATCTTCTGACATGGCTGCAGAGGCAGTCAAGGGATTATTAGCGAAGAAAAACATTGACCCACTTGAAATTGATTTAGTGATTTTAGCAACAGTAACTCCAGATTACCCTTTCCCCAGTACAGCAAATGTTTTATGTGATAAAGTCGGAATGAAAAATGCTTGGGGATTTGACCTGAAAGCTGCTTGTTCCGGATTTATATATGCGCTATCGACTGGTTCGCAATTCATTGAAACAGGAAGGCATAAAAAAGTTTTAGTGGTTGGGGTTGACAAAATGACTTCAATTATGGATTACCAGGATCGCTCTACTTGTGTGATTTTTGGTGATGGTGCTGGTGTTGTTTTACTAGAACCAAACGAAGAAGGATTGGGTGTTCAAGACTTTATTCTTAGAAGCGATGGTTCTGGTCGTGAATATCTAGTACAACCAGCAGGAGGATGTGTGAATCCACCAACAATTGAAACAATTGAAAAGAGAATGCACTTTGTAAAGCAAGAAGGAAAACAAGTTTTCAAATTTGCAGTTACAAACATGGCGGAAGTTTCAGCCGAAATCATGGAAAAAAATAATTTGACCAGTGAAGACGTTGATTGGCTAGTACCTCATCAAGCAAATTTAAGAATCATCGACGCAACTGCCGAAAGAATGGGCTTGCCACGTGAAAAAGTGATGATCAACATTGAAAAATACGGAAACACGACAGCTGGTACTTTACCTTTATGTTTGTGGGACTACGAAAAACAATTGAAAAAAGGCGACAACATTATCCTTTCAGCTTTCGGGGGAGGATTTACTTGGGGAGCAGTTTATTTAAAATGGGCTTATAATTCCTAAGAAATAATTACTTTTAAAACAGAATTAAACCAAATATCATGAATTTAGAAGAAATAAAAGACTTAATTAAACTTGTTTCTAAAACAGGGATTGGCAAAGTTAAGATTGAAAGCGAAGGCTTTAAAATATCTATTAACGGTGGTTCTACAAGTACAGGTGAGCAACCTTTTATTCTACAAGCACCAGCAACACAATCATTTGTAGCAGCGCCTGTTGCTCCTGTAGCAGCAGCTGTGGCGGCAACACCAGCAAGTCCAGTTGCGGTAGCAGAAAGTGATGATGCCAAATATGTAACAATAAAATCTCCAATGATTGGTACTTTCTACAGAACGCCAGGACCAGACAAGGATGCTTTTGTAAATGTTGGTTCAACTATTCAAGTAGGAAGTAAGTTGTGTATTATTGAGGCAATGAAAACATTTAATGAAATCGAAGCAGAAATATCTGGTAAAATCATTAAAGTTTTAGTTGACAATGCAACTCCAGTTGACTATGATCAACCGTTATTTTTGGTAGACCCAGCTTAATTTTCAAATTAAGTTCACACTTTAAAATCTTAGCTTATGTTTAAGAAAATACTCATTGCGAATCGTGGGGAAATTGCGCTACGCGTTATTCGTACTTGTAAAGAAATGGGGATTAAAACAGTTGCTGTTTATTCTACCGCTGACAAAGATAGTTTACCTGTTCGTTTTGCAGACGAAGCTGTGTGTATCGGCCCACCCGTTAGTGCTAAATCATACTTATCGATTCCAAATATTATTGCTGCTGCAGAAATCACTAATGCGGATGCAATTCATCCAGGTTATGGATTTTTATCTGAAAATGAGAAATTCTCAAAAGTTTGTCAAGAACAAGGCATAAAGTTCATTGGCGCTCTACCAGAACAAATCGCTGGAATGGGAGACAAAGCAACTGCAAAAGCAACCATGATTAAAGCCGGAGTTCCTTGTATTCCAGGTTCCAAAGGCTTATTGAAAGACGTGGCTGAAGGGAAAGAAATTGCAAAAGAAATTAAGTACCCTGTAATCCTAAAAGCAACTGCAGGTGGTGGAGGCAAAGGAATGCGCATCGTTTGGAAAGAAGAAGATATGCAAGCAGCTTGGGATTCAGCTCGTCAAGAGTCAAGTGCAGCATTTGGAAACGATGGTATTTACATGGAAAAATATATTGAAGAACCTCGCCACATTGAAATACAAATTGCAGGCGATCAATTCGGAAATGTTTGTCATTTATCTGAAAGAGATTGTTCGATTCAAAGAAGACATCAGAAATTGGTAGAAGAAACACCTTCTCCATTTATGACAGATGATTTAAGAGAACGCATGGGTGAAGCTGCAATTAAAGCGGCGAAAGCAGTACGTTACGAAGGGGTTGGAACAGTTGAATTTTTGGTTGACAAAAACAGAGATTTCTACTTCATGGAAATGAATACGCGTATCCAAGTAGAGCACACAATTACTGAAGAAGTTATCAATTTCGACTTAATAAAAGAACAAATTAAAATTGCAGCTGGATATAAAATCTCTGGAAAGAATTATTACCCGTTGATGCATGCGATTCAATGTCGAATTAACGCAGAAGATCCGTACATGGATTTTAGACCATGTCCTGGTAAAATAACTGATTATCATTGCCCCGGCGGACATGGAGTGAGAATTGACGCACATGTGTATTCAGGTTATACAATTCCGCCGAACTACGATTCAATGATTTCTAAATTAATTGTTGTTGCTCAAACACGAGAAGAAGCGATTTTAAAAATGAAACGTGCTTTAGGTGAATACATCATTGAAGGAGTGAAAACAACTATTCCTTTCCATCAAAAGCTCATGGAAAACGAAGATTTCAACTCCGGTAATTTTACGACTAAATTTATGGAAACATTTGATTTTTAGAACGTAAATAATATTCTTAAAAAAGTTCGGGCTTTGAAAACTCGAACTTTTTTATTTTATATGAAATCGATTTTTAAGGCAATCAATGTGCAACCTGCTTTACCTTACTAAAAAATCTTGGGTTAAGAACTAAACTTATACCCTACTCCTCTAATAGAATGAAAATGAATTGGATTTTTGGGGTCTTTCTCAAATATTTTGCGGAAAACAAGAATGTAGTTATCAATCGTTCTAGAAGTCGGAAATTGGTCCTTGCCCCAGACTTCATCAAGAATTTCATCTCTGGAAATAACTTTATTTTCTTTCTCCTTGAATAGTTTTAAAAGTTCAACTTCGCGTTTTGAAAAAATATGGACAATAGATTCAGAACTGTTTTTTACTTCAAAACTAGATAAATCGATACTTAAATTTCCAACTTGAAATGATAAAATTTCTTTACTGGAACTAATTTGCTGAGACAGAATATTAACTTTTAAAAGTAATTCTTCTAAATCAAAAGGCTTTGGCAAATAATCATTAGCGCCTAATTTCAATCCGTTTACACGATCCGCTGTTGTACCTTTCGCTGAGAGAAATAAAATTGGAACAGTACTTTTTTCACGAATAAATCGACATAAATTCAAACCACTTACAAAAGGAAGCATTACATCTAAAATAATTAAGCTAAAATCAATATTTTTTTCGAAAGCATTTAACGCTTCTTTTCCGTCTTGAAAAGCAGTAACAGCATAGCCTTCAAGCTCTAAATTCAATTGAATCATATCTCTTAAACTTCTCTCATCTTCTACTAAGCAAATTGAAATCATGTTTGTTTAATTAAAATAGTCAGATATATTTGTGTGAAATTACTCAAAACAAATAAACTATGAAAAAACAATTACTCTTATCTGTTTTACTTTTTGTTGCTTCAACAATTAGTCTAAACGCTCAAAACATCATTCCTGCAATTCAAAAATTTGAAGTTAGTAAGGATGTACCAACAACCATTTTACCTGCTCCAGATTTGGAACAATTACGTACAGAAGACGCATTGAGAGACAAACAAGGATTACTTTACCGAATTGGTGTTGCTTCATTTGTGAATATTACTACTGAAAATTCAGGTTGGTGGACTACATTAGAAAATGGTGACCGTCAATGGCAATTGAAAATCAAATCAGAGGGAGCTGAAGCATTAAGTTTTCTTTTTGAAAAATTCAAACTATTTGGTGGGTCTAAATTAGAAATTAGAGATTTAAGTGGTAAATTAGTTCATAAACCTTTAACTTCTGAAGATGTACAAGAACATTTTAGACAACATGCGGCTTTATGTTTTGGTGACGAGCTAGTGTTAATATTAACTGAACCAAAAAACACAACTCCATCTGAAATATATATGGATCGAGTTATGTATAACTACCGTTCTACAGGTAATCCAAATGCTGCAAAAATCAATGAATCGGAAGCTTGTGAAGTAAACGTAAATTGCACACCAGTTGGAGATACTTGGCAAGATGAAAAAAGAGGTGTTGCTAGAATCTTAGTTGTAGAAGGAGCAAGTCAAGGATGGTGTACAGGTTCATTGATAAATAATACAGCACAAGATTGTAAACCTTATTTCTTAACGGCTTTACATTGCGGTGTTACAGCAAGTGCAGCAAATATGGCACAATGGAAGTTTTATTTCCGATATGAATCTACAAACTGTAACAATCCTTCAACAGCAGGAACTTTAGATGACTATTTTATTACAGGTTGCTTACGTATCGCTGACTCTGGAGATGGCGGTGGCGATACAGGTTCAGATTTCTTGTTGGTGCAATTAGGAACAGCTAATAATACTTCCACAATCGTTACACAATTAAAATCTACCAACTTCAATGCATATTGGAATGGTTGGAATTCAAATACAACTGCAACTTCTGGTGGAACAGGAATTCATCATCCTGCAGGAGATATTAAAAAAATCTCAACTGCATCAGGAAATACAGTTAGTGGTGGATGGAATGGTAATGGATTACAATCGCACTGGAGAGTAACTTGGACGGCTAATTCAAATGGTCATGGTGTAACAGAAGGTGGTTCATCTGGTTCTCCCTATTTTAATAATTCACAAGGTTACATCGTTGGAACTTTAACTGGCGGCGGTTCATTTTGTACTGCTTTGAATTCACCAGATTACTATGGAAAAATGTCTTACCACTGGACTTCAAATGGTACAACAACCAATCGTCAATTAAAACCATGGTTAGACCCAACAAACAGTGGTGTATTAACACTAGCAGGTTCAGCAAATCCTTGTACACCAACAACTCCGGTTGCACCAATTGCGAATTTTGTAGCAAATCAAACTAACGTTGCTCCTGCAACCAACGTAACTTTCACCGATCAATCTACAGGTGTTCCAACATCTTGGGCTTGGTCAATTACTCCAGCAACAGGTTGGGCGTATGCAAGTGGTTCAACTGCTAGCTCGCAAAACCCTGTTGTAACTTTCAACACAGTTGGTCAATACACTGTAACTCTAACTGCAACCAACGCACAAGGTTCAGATGCAGAAACGAAAACAAATTATATCATTGTTGCTCAAGCAACAGGTCCATGTACACCATCTGTATCAAGTGCTTGCGATGAATACATTCAAAATGTAACATTAAACACAATTAATAACACAACTGCTTGTACTACTGGCGGATATGTTAGTTATACATCAATATCAACTTCTTTAACAAAAGGAACACAATATACAATGACAGTTTCGCCAGCAATTGGAACAAACGCAGGTGCATACACAGGTGATGAAATTGCAGTTTGGATAGATTACAACAACGACTTTACTTTCTCGGCAACAGAAAGAGTTGGTTATGTAATCGTGGCAACTGGGTGGAGTAACCAATTTACATTCACTGTTCCAACGAGTTCAATAACTGGCGCAGTTAGATTGCGGGCTCGTATTTCATACTCTGTTATTGCTGATGGTGGCGCACCAATTGACCCATGTGCAGTGGCATCTTTTGGAGAAATTGAAGATTATACTGTCAATATCATAGCTGGCGGTGGTTCTGGTGTTGGTATTGAAGAAAACGTATTAAATGCAGCTTCCATTTATCCAAATCCAACAGCGGATATATTGAATGTTGATTTAAGCCAAGTTAGCGAAAGAGTTGAAACGGTTTCTTTAATCGATATCACTGGTAAAACAATTCAAACGATTGTAGTTAATGCAGCTGATAAAGTAAACTTTGATCTTTCTTCAATTGCATGTGGTTTATATTACGTTCGTATCGCTTCAGCAACGAATGAAATTATAAAACAAGTTGTGAAAAACTAAGAAAATAACATACTTAATAAAAGCCCTATTAGCGAAAGTTGATAGGGCTTTTTTGATTTATTTGAAATAATTAAGAATAAAATGAATTCATTCTTAAACCCTTTCATTTTACAGTTTCTTAATCGAAACGTTAACCTAAATCAAAAAAGACTCTGACTAATTAGAAATTCCATCATTAAAAGCAGACTTTATGTAATCATTTTAATAACTTTGCATTCCTAAAATTGCTCTGAAAATGGATAACGTTTCTTATGTTGGAAATGCGGATGTGAATGCGATTGACCATCTGTATAAACAATACCGACAAGACCCTGATAGTGTGGACATTGGCTGGAAAAAATTCTTTGAAGGATTTGAATTTGCACAAACAAATTTCGAAGATGGAGGAGAGATTCCTGAGAATTTCAAAAAAGAATTTAAGGTTATTAACCTCATCAATGGCTACCGTCAAAGAGGTCACTTGTTTACCAAAACAAACCCTGTTCGCGATAGAAGAAAATATACTCCAGATTTATCAATTGAAAACTTTGGCCTTGAGCAAAAAGATTTAGACGAGACTTTTCAAGCGGGTGAACAAATTGGTCTTGGTGCAACAACACTCAAAGCAATTATTGATCATTTGGAAGAAAGCTACTGCCAATCAATTGGTACGGAATATCTTTATATGAGAGATCCAGAGCGAATTGAATGGCTTCGCAACAAAGTGGAAACAAAAAATACAATTCCATTTTCAAAAGAAAGAAAAATTCAGATTTATAAAAAATTAAATGAAGCATCTGGTTTTGAAGCATTTCTCGGTAAAAAATTCGTTGGACAAAAACGATTTTCAATCGAAGGTGGTGAAGCTTTAATTCCAGCTTTAGATACCTTAGTTCACAAAGGTTCTGACTTAGGCGTAGAATATTTCGTAATGGGAATGGCGCACAGAGGTCGTTTGAATTCATTGGCAAATATTTTTGAGAAACGTCCAAGAGATATTTTCTCCGAATTTGAAGGAAAAGAATTTGATTTCGAAGCTACTTTTGATGGCGATGTTAAATACCACCAAGGTTATACAAGCCATATTACTCTTTCCAATGGAAAACCAATGGGAATTACACTTTCGCCAAATCCATCACATTTAGAGGCAGTTAACACGGTTGTTGAAGGAATTGCAAGAGCGAAAATTGATCACGTTTACAATAACGAAAATAAAGTTTGCCCTGTTCTCATTCACGGTGATGCTGCTGTTGCTGGTCAAGGAATTGTTTATGAAACAATTCAAATGGCACAATTAGACGGTTACCGAGCTGGTGGAACTATACATATCGTAGT
Source organism: Chitinophaga pinensis (assembly GCA_945897765.1). Lineage (GTDB taxonomy): Bacteria > Bacteroidota > Bacteroidia > Flavobacteriales_D > Crocinitomicaceae > UBA952. Next base: position 8,438 of record CAMDGP010000002.1, on the reverse strand, counting down.
GAACAATCAAGTTGGTTTCACAACGAATTATTTAGACGGACGTTCGTCAACTTATTGTACTGACGTTGCTAAAACAACGCTTTGTCCTGTATTTCACGTAAATGGCGACGACATCGAATCAGTAATTAAAGTGGTGGAAGCAGCGATGGAATACCGTCAAGTATTTAACCGCGATGTTTTTATTGATTTATTATGTTACAGAAAATACGGTCACAACGAAGGAGATGAACCAAAATTCACGCAGCCGAAATTGTATGATTTAATTGCAAAACACCCAAATCCGAAATTGATTTACCAAAAACAATTGATTGAAGAAGGAGTTTTATCAACTGATGACGCTAAAAAATTAGAAGACGATTACAACCAATTCTTGGAAGTTGAATTTGATGCTTCTCGTAAAAATGAAAAAGCATTGGTTTACGATTTCTTAAGTCAAATATGGAAAGATTACCGCCATGGAACAGCTAAAGATTTTGAAGAATCTCCAGAAACAGGAATTGACAAACAAAAATTATACGATCTTGGAATTAAACTTTCTACCTTACCAGAAGGAAAAAAATACTTCCGTAAGATTGCAAAAATATTTGAAGACCGTTTAAATGCCTTTAAAAATGATAGTTTAGATTGGGGTTCTGCTGAAATGTTAGCCTATGCAACTTTATTAGTTGAAGGCAATCATGTTCGAATTTCAGGACAAGATGTAGAACGCGGCACTTTCTCTCACCGTCACGCAGTTGTGAAAACGGAGGATACTGAAGAAGAAATTGAAACATTGAATTTGTTAAGTGATTCACAAGCTAAATTTGAAGTTTACAATTCTTTGCTATCAGAATATGGCGTTTTAGGTTTTGAATACGGTTATTCATTAGCAACACCAAAAAGTTTGACAATTTGGGAAGCACAATTTGGAGATTTCTTCAACGGCGCTCAAATTATGATTGACCAATTTATTACCGCAGGGGAAGACAAATGGGCAACACAAAGTGGTTTGGTAATGTTGTTGCCTCACGGTTACGAAGGACAAGGAGCTGAACACAGTTCTGGTAGAATTGAGCGTTTCTTACAACAATGTGCAGATTTAAACATGCAAATTGTAAACACCTCAACGCCAGCAAATCATTTCCACTTATTACGTCGTCAATTGAAACGTGATTTCAGAAAACCGTTGGTTGTTTTCTCTCCGAAAATGTTGTTGCGTTATCCAGATGCTACTTCAACATTGGAAGAAATGGCAACAGGCGGGTTCCAAGAAGTGATTGACGATTCTGCTGCAAACGTTAAAGAAGTAGATACTGTTGTAATGTGTAGTGGTAAATTCTACTATGAGATGAAACTGAAAACGAAAGAATTGGGTGTTACAAATATGGCATTCGTTCGAATCGAGCAATTGTATCCTTTGCCACAAAAACAAATCGATGCGATTTTAGCGAAATATAAAGCGAAAAACATCATTTGGGCACAAGAAGAACCAGCAAACATGGGTGCATGGACATACATGGCGATGAGTTTAAGAAAATTAGATTTAATTGGAATTACTCGTCCTGCTAGCGCTGCATCTGCTGAAGGTTCTAAAAAATTACATGAAAAAAGATTAGCAAAATTATACAGCCAACTATTTGCTTATGCAAAGGCAACCGTTTAACAGTAACAAAATAAGATAAAGATGTCAGTATTAGAAATGAAAGTCCCAAGTCCGGGAGAATCGATATCAGAAGTTGAAATCGCAGCATGGTTAGTTGCCGATGGAGACTATGTTGAAAAAGACCAAGCAATTGCAGAAGTTGATTCAGACAAAGCGACCTTAGAATTACCAGCTGAAGAAAGTGGAATTGTTACTTTGAAAGCAGCAGAAGGTGACGTTGTTAAAGTTGGTCAAGTAGTTTGTTTAATTGATACATCAGCAGCACGCCCAGCGGGAAGCGCTCCAGGTGCAGAAGTGAAAGAAGAAAAAGCTGCTCCTGCACAGGCTCCAACAAAAGCTGCATCAGTTCCAAATCCAAACCCAGTGAAAGAATCTGCTACTTATGCAAGTGGTACTCCTTCTCCAGCTGCGGCTAAGATTATGGCTGAAAACAATGTTGCTGCTGCACAAGTTAAAGGAAACGGAAAGGACGGTCGCATTACAAAACAAGATGTTGTGAACGCAATGTCTGCTGGATTCTCAACGGCCGATACACAAGGTTGGGGAGGTTCACGCAATCAAAGCCGTGAGAAAATGTCGATGTTGCGTCGTAAAATTGCAGAACGTTTAGTGGCTGTAAAAAGCGAAACGGCAATGTTGACGACTTTCAACGAAGTGGATATGAAACCAATCATGGACTTGCGTGCGAAATACAAAGATGCATTCTCTAAACACCACGAGGTGAATTTAGGATTTATGTCTTTCTTCACAAAAGCGGTTACAGAAGCATTGAATTTATACCCAGCTGTGAACGCACAAATCGACGGAAACGAAATGATTTTCCACGATTATGCAGATATTGGTATTGCAGTTTCTTCTCCAAAAGGATTAATGGTTCCAGTTGTTAGAAATGCAGAGCAGATGTCTTTAGCAGAAATCGAAAGAGAAATCAAACGTTTAGCAATCAAAGCACGCGACGGAAAAATCGCACCAGAGGATATGACGGGTGGAACATTTACAATTACTAACGGAGGTGTTTTTGGTTCGATGTTATCAACGCCAATCATCAATCCACCACAATCAGCAATTTTAGGAATGCACAATGTAGTTGAACGTCCAGTTGCGATTAACGGAAAAGTGGAAATTCGTCCAATTATGTATGTGGCACTTTCTTATGACCATAGAATCATTGATGGGAAAGAATCTGTAAGTTTCTTGGTTAAAGTAAAAGAAATGTTAGAAAACCCTGAAAGAATGTTGTTTGGTTCGAAAGATCCGATTCAAGTTTTATTGGGACTGTAATAGTTGCGAACAAAAAATTGCGTCCTCGATAGCTATCGGGATGCCAACGGTAATCCATAAGCAATAAAAAATACGAACCACTGAGTGAAAGCTTGGTGGTTTTTTTATAACCTCGAAAAATCACTTTCAATTCGATAGATGATTGTAGTTGGAATTCCAAATAGGAGTGCTTTTTCTTTGAACAAAGGAATTGAATTCGTCATTTTATCAATGATTGAATTTGGATTTTTTATTGAAAAATCTTTGGCAACTTGCAACAAGTCATTTCTTGAAATATTTTGTCGCTTTCCATTTATTGAAAGTGCTCTTGAGATACGCGTATAATTTACAAGCGGATTTAATGGATAGGTTAAATCGTAAGCAGGAGCAAGATTCCAAGTGTTTTTTAAATCATTATAAATGAAGGAAAAGTTTTTCAAGTGGTCATCTGTATTGGCAAAGACAACATTGAAAACTAATCTTTTAAACAGCTGATTAATTTCTTTTTGAACCACACCTAAATCAACAGCAAGCTGGAATATATTTTCATAGCTGGAATTTTCAGCTTTTTTAAAATCCCAACCTGTTAAACCTGAAACGGTTAATACATGTTTTTTCTCGCCATTAATTCTATCAAAGCGAAGTGTTGCAAAATGTTTATTTTCAATCAATTTACTTGGCATCATTGTTATTCCAATAGACACAGCCAACTCGTAATAAATAAATTCAATGATTTCACGGTTAAAACGGTCAGCATCATCTAAGTTTAACTTCACTAAGTAATGAGAATAATCAGCAGAAAATTCAATGTCACCAGGAATAATTTCACCTGTTAACTTATGTTCGGAAACCAATATTTTCGGTCTAGCTCCACCAGCTGATGTTCCAATTCTGAAAATATTTAATAACGCTGTATCATTCATTTTTTCTTGATTGGTGCTAGTTTTTAAATGCAAAACTTCCTTTAAAATCGCTGTAATTTCATTAATTGAAAAAAGGTGATTGCTTGGTAATTCTTTTACAGGTTGGTATTCTAATGCACCCATCCCTCTATTTGCGACATAGGTTAGTTGCTCCAAAACAGAAATTTTACTAAAATCTCGATGCGCTGATTCTAGCCACTCCTTAAAAATAATGTTTCCAAAATAATCGGGTAATGAATCAGCAATCATTGGAGGTAAACTTCTAAAGGTTTCACCAGCATAATTTGAGAAAACTTGAACCTGATTTGTTTTACTAATGAGGTATGGGAATAATTTATCGTATTTTCCACTATCTAAAAAGGAAGGATTATATTGAAAAGATGAAAAGTTTCTATCCAAATCAAAACTAATCTTACCAATTTCTATTCCTTTAAAAAAAATAGATATTATTTCATTAGATACCATTTTAATAGAGTGATTCAATTGTTAAACTTGCTTGCTTATCTTTGACAAGAGCGTGAAAAGCGTTTAATTCATCAAAATGTTTTAAAGCACAAAAAAGGGTATCTACATTTACATTAATTCCTTTTTCTAGATTTGAAATTGTAAGTCGTGAAACAGCAAGTAATTCAGCAAGCTCAGTTTGGCTTAACCCTTCTTTTTTACGCATTTGCTTGCACCAAATTCCGAACTCTTGTTTAAGGTCATTAATAGTTATCTTTGTGAACATCTGTATATTTTAATGTTCAAAATTAAGTAAAATAATTAATTGTGTATATTAAAATATACTTATTATCTGACAATCTATTTATTAGCTAAAAAGAATGTTGATTAATGAACTTAATCTCGACTTAATTGTTTCAAAAGAAAAATCTTATGAATAAATTCTTATGGATTTCACTTACGATTGTTGTCATAACTGGAATAGGACTACTCATTGTGTCGTTTACATCTAAAAATATCGAAACTCCAAAATACAAAGTCATCAAAACTTATGATGAAGTTGAAGTGCGATTATATCCCAAAATGGTGGTTGCAAAAACAAACTTGGCTGACAAATCATTTGACGATCAAGGAAGTAATGGATTTAGAACAATTGCAGGTTACATATTCGGTGGTAATGAAAAAAACGAAAAAATTGCAATGACAGCGCCTGTTGTAATGAATATGGGAGACAGCGCTTCGATGTATTTTGTAATGCCTAAATCGTATGATAAATCAGAATTACCTACTCCAAATTCAAAGAATGTTCAAATAGTTGAAGTAGCTGAAAAAACATTGGCTGTAATTTCTTACGGAGGTTTTTCTTCCGATGAAAAAATTGAAAAACATCGTAAACAATTAGAACAAATTCTTCAAAAAAATAAATTGCAAACCAAAGGAGCCTATTTATATATGGGCTACAATGCACCTTGGGATATCATCAATCGTAAAAATGAAGTTGCTATTGAAGTTGTTGTTGATTGATTATTTAACCAACCAATTTCCCCAATCCCCACCTTTTTCTTGTAAAAAACCCATTTTTTCAGCGTTATATTCATTCTACTGTTGATTAATACTTACTTAAGGTAGATTTGACCCTATGCTTTTTAGTAATTTTGTCTGTTATTTGAATAAATATGCACGTAAAAATTACCAATAAATCAAAACACCCACTTCCTCAATATGAAACTATTGGTGCTTCTGGAATGGATGTTCGCGCAAATATTTCCGAATCAATAAATATCGAACCTCTTGGTAGAGCTTTGATTAAGACAGGTTTATTCCTTGAAATGGAAATCGGTTTGGAATGTCAAGTGCGACCAAGAAGTGGAATGGCCCTCAAAAAAGGAATCACTGTTTTAAATACTCCAGGAACTGTAGATGCAGATTACCGTGGCGAAGTTGGTGTAATTTTGGTGAATTTATCCAATGAAACAGTTACCATTGAAGATGGCGAACGCGTTGCGCAATTGGTATTTTGCCAAGTGGAACAAGTTCAGTTGTTGGAAGTGGGAGCACTGAATGAATCAACAAGAGGTGCAGGCGGTTTCGGAAGCACAGGAGTAAAATAAAAAAAACAACTAACTTAACTTAAAAAAATGAATGTAATCATACCTATGGCTGGACGCGGAAGCAGATTGCGCCCACATACATTAACAGTTCCGAAACCGCTTGTTCCCGTTGGAGGAAAGCCTATTGTTCACCGATTAGTGGACGATATAGCAGCTGTTTGTGCTGAAAAAATTGAAAAAATAGCTTTTGTAGTAGGGGATTTTGGAGCAGAAGTTGAAAAAGAATTATTAGAAGTAGCAGCAAGTTTAGGTGCAGTTGGTTCTATTCATTACCAAAAACAACCACTTGGTACAGGTCATGCTGTTTTATGTGCAGCAGAAATGCTAGAAGGACCTGTTGTCGTTGCATTTGCTGATACTTTATTTAAAGCAGATTTTAAAATTTCGAAAGAAGACGAAGGGATTTTGTGGGTAAAACAAATTGAAGATCCAAGTGCTTTTGGGGTAATCAAAATGAATGATAAAGGCGAAATCATCGACTTCGTTGAAAAACCAAAAGAATTTGTTTCCGATTTAGCAATGATTGGAATCTATTATTTCAAAGATGGTGCTCGTTTACACAGAGAATTGCAATATTTAATAGATAATGCAGTCATCAAAAGTGGTGAATATCAATTACCTGACGCTTTGAGAAGAATGACTGAATCGGGTTATGTTTTCAAACCGGGAGAAGTTAGCGAATGGTTGGATTGCGGAAATAAAGAAGTGACTGTTCACACGAATCAACGTGTTTTGGAATACGATTTAGCGAAAGGAATAGAAATGATTCATGCTTCTGCTAAAATTATAAACAGCACAATAATTCCTCCTTGCTACGTGGGCGCTGATGCAGTTATTGAAAATTCGGTTGTTGGTCCACATGTGTCTTTAGGTAAAGGTTCGAAAATCAAAAATTCTGTCATAAGCAATACAAATATCCAATTAGATAGCCACATTGAAAATTCAGTTATAGCAAATTCAATGATTGGTTCGAAAGTTGTTTACAAAAGTTCAGTTCAAGATTTAAGCATAGGAGACTTTAGTACATTAAATGCATAAAAAATTTATTTTCATCGTCGGTCTTTTGACTTTAACTGCTTGTAAATCTTCAAAAGAGACTTCACAAAGTGTTCATTCATCTGAATATATTAAAGCATTTCACGAAGGTGTGCGCTTGAAAATTAATGGTGATTTAGACGCTGCAATTGATAAATTCAAATTTTGCGCAGTTCAAGATCCGAAAGACGATGGCGTTCAATTTGGTTTAGCACAATTGTACTTGCTGAAGGAAGATGTTGCGAATGCTTCTGTTCATACAAAAAAAGCGGTTGACTTAGATCCTGTCAACATCCATTATCAGTCGGAATTGGCTTTCATGTATGAAGAATTAAAGCAATACGAAGCTGCAGCTTTGGCTTTTGAAAAACTATCCAAAAAACAGGTTCAAAACCTTGATTTCTACTTGGGCGCTGCAGAAAATTGGGCGCGTGCAAATAAGGTTTCTAAAGCAATAGAAGCTCTGAACACGATGGAGAAATATACGGGAGCCAGTCCAGAAGTCGCTATTCAAAAGTTCAGATTATATTCCATTGCGAAGGATGAAAAAAATGCCTTACAAACCTTACTAGATGCACATCAAAAATACCCAGATGATGCAAATATCATTGCCAATTTGGTAGATGTTTACATGCAACAGAAAAAGTATGCCGAAGGAATGCGCTTTTTAGATGCTTTGGTGACTGTTGATCCTTCTAATGGTCTGGCTTTGATGATGCTAGGAGAAATGCAATTACAAACTGGCGATGCAACAAAAGGCTTAGCGAATCTAAAAACAGCAATCAAATCAGAAGGTCCGAATTTAGATCAAAGAATGACGATTTTAATTTCTTTGCTTCAAAATTTTCCGAAAGATCCAGACTTAAAAGAATTAGTAGATTATATGGTTTTGAAGTATCCTAAAAGTGCTAAGTCACATTCCATTCGAGGAGATTATTACTTTAAAAATAATCAACTAGAAACAGCTATTCAATCGTATAAAAATGCAGTTGAAAGCGACCCGAACCTCTATGAAATTTGGAATCAGATTTTACTTTTAGAATATCAAAATAAGCTTTGGGATATTTTATTGACTGATAGTGAAAAATGCCTAACGCTTTATCCTTTGCAACCTCTACCCTACTTCACTTCTGGAATTGCGCAGATTCAAAACAAAAATTACAGTCTTGCAGAAGAACGTTTGAAGGAGGCTTTAAACTTGATTTTGAGCGACCCAACTTTAGAAGCTGAAGTACTTGGTCAATTAGGAGAAGCTAATTTTGCATTGGGAAAAATTGAAGAAGGAAAATCATATTATAAAAAAGCACTTGAAAAACAGCCCAAAAGTTTATTCCTCAAAAATAATTTTGCCTACCGACTTTTACTTCAAAATAGTGAAATCGAAAAGGCACAAATATTAATTACTGAAGTACTTAATGAAAAGTCTACTGACACTTGGTTTTTAACCACAAAAGCTTATCTATTATTTCGTCAATCGAATTATTCTGAGGCTTTAACTATTTATCTGGAATCAGACAAAATAAT
>CAMDGP010000001.1 GCA_945897765.1 Chitinophaga pinensis | reverse complement strand
CTCACCTCTACGGTTGATTTTGGTAACCGTATTTCCATCTATCAAGAGGATTTCTTCTTTCTTTGGATTGGGAATTTGATAGCGTTCATAACTCGGTTTTATAATGACTTTACCTGTTAAATCCATGAAACCATACTTCATTTCGTCGTGAACGTATTCTTTACTCTCGTTGAAATGATAATTTGGATGATTTCTAAAAGGAATTAAACCAAAAACGGGTTTTTCAAAACCTCCGTAAAGTGTGTCTGCATGCAGTTCTTATGAAAAGTCATTTCAATTTCTAATTTCCCCTGATGGCGAAGTGGATTTATTAAACGGACTATCGTGGGAAGACATAAACGAAATCAACGATTTTTCAAGAGAATTGCCGTATGATTAGATTTAGTTTGGATGAGAAATATAAAGTTTTTAGTAGCAGTTGTTTTTCGTTTTGTTCGGCTAGTTGAAAATAATGAATTAATAAATCTCAAAAACAAGGGTTATATGTATAAATCGCTTTTTTTAAACTGAAATTACAATTTCAAATCGGAGCAGTATTGAATGGTTTTTTCTTGAAATCAAATTAAACATTAGGTCTTCACAATTCAAAAATTCAAAATCGCTTCATACAGCTCACAAGTCGGCAAACCCATCACATTCGTATAAGAACCTTCTATTTTTTTAACGCCAATTAATCCAATCCAATCTTGAATTCCATAAGAACCGGCTTTATCGAACGGTTGAAACTTATCTATGTAAAATCGAATTTTTTCATCGCTTAAATCTGTAAAACTTACGATTGTTTCAGCCGAAAAGATGGTTGTTTTATTATTTGATTTAAGGGCTACACCTGTAGTTACTTTGTGCGTATTTCCAGAAAGTTGTCTCAAGATTTCAAAAGCGTTTTGTGCGTCAGTTGGTTTTCCTAAAATTTCATTGTTGATAATCACAACTGTATCTGAACAAATCAATAAATCGTCTTTTTGAAGTTGATTTTCCAGTGCTTTTGCTTTCTGTTCGGCAAGGTATTCTGCAACTTTTTCTACTGGAATTTCATCAGAAAAACTTTCGTCTATGTCGGGGTTTAATGTGGTAAATTCAAAACCTAAAGCTGCTAATAATTCCTTTCTTCGCGGAGAATTTGAACCTAAAATAATATTCATAAAGCATTGGTAAATAAAGCACTGATTCCAATCAACATACTCCATTTGATGATGGTGTTAATCATTTCAAAAGGAAACGGTTTACGTATAAAAAATAGAACCAAACAAGCTAAATTAAGTAAAGCAGAAATGAGCAGTAAAACACCAGAAATTAGATTTATTTCAATCCAGCCTTGGCTTATGGAAACGATTCCAATGATTAATGGTAGCTGTAAAATTGTAACTGAAATTATACCTGCTTTGCGTTCACCTAATTTCATTGGAAGTGAATAAACATGGATTAACTTATCGCCAACAACATCCTGAATGTCTTTTGAAATTTCTCTTGAAAGGTTTTGGAAGAAAGCACAAACAGCAAAAAAGTAAATGAATGAATAATTTAAATAAGTGAACCAAGTATCTTGATGATAAGGTGAAAAGGGTGCCGAACTTTCGTTGACAATTTTAAAATACCAAATAGAAAGCAAAGGAACTAAGGCAGTTAAAAGCGCTATAATGAAGTTTCCAACCAATAGTTTCTTTTTGAAATACGCACTGTAAAACCACAATAAATTCATTGATATTAAGTGAATAAAAACAAACAAAAAGCTATTGTAGCGAATAGTAAGTAAAATCGAAATAAAAACAGCTACAAGATTTAAACCCCAGTGAATTACAATCGCCCATCTTTTTTTAAGGTATTTTGAAATAATGAGTTTTTTTGGCTTGTTAATTCTATCTGCTTTTACATCAAAATAATCGTTAATCATATTTCCAGCTGCGGCGATAATTACAGTTGAGAAAATCAATAGCGAATAATTCAAAATATGAAAATCAACTATTAAATAGTCATTCGTGCGTAGTAAATTGAAGGCTACTCCAATCATAGTCAGCACAATAATGAATAAGTTTATTACTCGAATTAATCGTAAGAAATGCTTCATGGTAAAATGGTATAAACAGTACGTCGATTTTTTTGATGCGCTTGTTCTTTTTCAATTTCGGAGCCAAGTTTTGAAATGGCATCATCGGAATAAATAGGCTGAGTTGAACCAAAACCTTTATAAGAAAGTCGATTTGCTAAAACCCCATTTGCAATTAAATAGTCGTAAACAGTTTTCGAACGATCAGTTGAAAGTTTTAGGTTTTCGTCTTTGTTACCACGTGAATCGGTATGTCCGCCTAATTCAATTCTGATTTTTGGATTTTTCTTCAAATAAGCGACAAAATCAGTTAACTCAATTTTAGATTCTGGACGAAGTGTTGATTTTCCTAAATCAAAAAATACATTTGCCAATACATTTTCTTGCTGACTTGTTTCTGGATTTAAAGGAATATCGAGGTGATAACTATCTTTTCCATCTGGAATCAACAAGTTAAAATTCAAGGTATAGGGAAAATAACCGGGGTAAGTAACACTAATTGCATACTCGCGATTGATAGGCAACGCAACCATAAATGTTCCATCTATTTTGTCAGCGTCAGAGATAATCATCACTTTTCCTGTTTTTAAATCCGTTAATTGGAAATGTCCAGGAATTGAATTTTTAGTAATCGCATCAAATACACGTCCGTCGAAGTACAATGTTTTCACAGGTCTTAATTCCTCAGGAAGTTCAAAATAATAAATATCCAAGTCACCATAACCTCCATCGCGATTAGAAGCGAAAAAAGCAATGTCTCCTGTTGGGGAAACAACTAATGAATTTTCATCATTTACGGTATTGATAGGGTAACCTAAATTTTCTGGTTTTGACCACGTTCCATAATCATCCATTCTAGTAACGAATAAATCAGAACCACCCATTCCAACGTGACCGCGGGAGGCAAAGTAAAGTGTTCTTCCATCTGGGTGAATGTGAACAGATTCTTCTGCGTAAGGTGTGTTCACGGTATTAGGTAAACGTTGAGCCGTTCCCCAAGTACCGTCTTGTTGCAAGTATGAAACATAAATATCAGCATCTCTTTTTCCATCTCTATTTCGTAAACCACGAATAAAATATAAGGTTTTTCCGTCTGCAGAAAGAGAAGGCTGTGTTTCCCAATGCATGGTATTAACATTTCCAGGAAGATTGATTGGATTAGTCCATTTGTTGCCAATTTTCTGAGTAAAAAACAAATCGCAACTTCCTTTCCCCTCGCGATTTTCCCCATAATAAATTCCTGATTCGTCCGAACAACCAACGAAAATTAAGCTTTTCCCGTCAGGTGCAATTGTTGGTGCTCCTTCGTTGTTAATTGTGTTTACGTTTGGAGGCATTGCAAAAGAAGCTCCCCAACTTTTATCAATACCAAAGTTGGAAATGTAAAAATCTTCTTGTGCAAAATAATGTTCAACACGCGGGTCGCTAATTTGTCGCGTAAAGAAAATCGTTTTTCCATCCACAGTCAATGTTGGGAAATATTCAGGCAAACCTGTATTAATACCAGGTCCCACATTTATTGGATTAAACGGTTTTGGATTTTGAATGGCACTTTTGGCAAATTTTGCATTCGCTTGAATTTGTCGAGCTTCTCCCATTAAATTTTCTTTTGCATATGGATTACGAAGAAATCGTTCAATGGAAGTTAAAGCATCCTCATATTGACCAACAGCTAATTGCACAGCTGACAAATAGTAAAGAGTTGCCCCACTAACACTGTGATTTGGGTCAATTTCTAAAGCGCGTTTATAATGTACAATTGCATTTTTGTAGTCATTGCTAAGTTTGTATAATTCAGCAATTAATAAATGCGCTTCCCAAAAATCAGGGTCTTTTTCTAGTGCTTGATTGGCAATTTCAATACCTTTTGGGTAGTTCGGACCTTTTTGTTGGTCGTAATAAACTTCGGGCGCTTTTTGAGCTTCTTCAAATAGTTTTATTGCTTTTTTATTAGAAGTAGAGTAGGGGAATTGAGCGGTCGTACAGCCAACAAGAAGTATACTGAACAATAAAAACGAGACAATTTTAAGCATGAATTGAATTTAAGGTATTTGCATGAATTTATGTGTTTGTAACGAAATGCGCCACTTTTGGTTACTTTTCACATAGTCTATAATTAAAGGCAACAATTTGTCTTGTTTACTCCATTCAGGCTGTAAAAATAAAACACAATTTTCATTCACTTTTTCAGCATGCGTTTCTGCCCAAGCAAAATCAGAAGGATGAAAAATCACCACTTTAAGTTCACTTGCTTTCGTGTAAGCTTCTTCTGTTGGAGCTTTGAATTTCTTAGGAGAAAAGCAATACCAATCAACATTTCCAACAAGTTCATAGCAACCTGATGTTTCAATTGCCACTTCGATTTCGTGTTTTTTTAATTCGTTTACTAAAGTTGTTAGATCATACATTGCTGGTTCACCGCCAGTTATCACAACGAATTTTGCTTGAAACTTGTTAACTGCTGAAATTAAACCCGAGATTTTCACCAACGGATGAACTTGCGAATCCCAACTTTCTTTTACGTCACACCAAACACAACCAACGTCGCATCCTGCAATTCGAATAAAGTAAGCTGCTCTTCCTGAATGATGTCCTTCGCCTTGAATGGTATAGAATTGCTCCATGATTGGAAGCTCAACAGAAGTATCAATTTGACTAAAATGCATAAGCAAAAGTAATCATTTCGAACGTTAATATGTTAATAATTTAAAGTTAAGGTTTCGTAAGTTTTTCTTTACATTTGTTTTAGAAAAATCAAAATTATGAAAAAAATTACCTTAAATATTCTACTTTTCACAAGCCTTGGAACCTTTGCTCAGCAACAAATTGGCAACTCTAATATGGAGTCTTGGGACAACGTCGGACAATCAACAGAAGAGCCAACTAATTGGAGTTCTTTCAAAACAGGAACTGGTGGTTTATCATCTTTTGGTTCACAACAAGTAGCAAGGTCAACTTCAATTCGTTCTGGTGCTTCAGGAACTTATTGTGCTCGCGTTTATGCAAAAAGCACACTTGGTGTTGTAGCAAATGGACTTTTAACGGTAGGTCAAGTAAATATGGGAAGTTCGACTGCATCTAGTCCTGATAACTATAATTTTACAAAAACTTCAGATGCAAATTTTTCAGAAGCATTAACTGGCCAACCCGATTCTCTCGTTTTTTGGGTTAAATACACACCAATAAATAGTTCAAACAATGCGCGTGTTCATGCGATTCTACATGATAGCTATGATTTTAGAGATCCAATTGATGCGAATTCAACTTCACACACAGTTGCAAGGGCAGAGTTAAATTATGGCGCAACTGGAGGAAATTGGGTTAGAAAATCAGTTCCATTTGTAAATGAAGGTCCAGCAACAACGGTCGAATATATCTTGATAACGTTTGCTACAAGTTCTACTCCAGGTGGTGGTTCAACAAATGACGAGGTTCTTCTAGACGATATTGAATTGATTTATAATTCAGTTGGTTTAAATGAGCAAGTTGCTGATTCTTTCAAAGCTTATTATTCTGTTGAGAATGGTTTGACAATTAAAGGTGCTGATGCAACTTATGAATTAATCAATTTGGCTGGAGCTAGTGAAAAAATTGGCAACCTAACCACGCTAAATGGAATGAGTCTGAACACAGGGATTTATTTTCTTAAATCAGGTGATTCAGTAGTGAAAATTTTAGTTCCTTAATTTGAAGTACTATTCTATAATTTTCTTTTTTTTCCTTTTAATAAGTAATTTCTCAACTGCTCAAAATGGAAAAATAACCGGAATTGTTCGTGACGAGAAAGGCGTTGCGTTGCCTGGAGCTGCTGTAATTTATCGAAAAGATGTTACAATTGGTGCTTTAACGGATGAGAAAGGCAAGTATTTATTAGAAGTACCTGCTGGAACTTGTCGTTTGGTTTGTCGCTTTACTAGCATGAATCCCGACACATTAACAGTTCAAGTGTTTGAAAATCAAACAGTAAATCTTGATATTGTTTTAACTTCATTCATTAAAGAGTTGAAACAAATTGATGTTAAGGTTGGACGATTCGATAAGCCGATTGAAGAGCAAACGGTTACAATGATTGTGCTCAAGCCTGAATTGATTGAAAATAAAAACACAAGAAGCATTGAAACAGCCTTAGACCAAACTCCTGGTTTGAATATTTTAGATGGCGAACCTCAAATCCGCGGCGGAAGTGGGTTTACTTTTGGTGTTGGATCAAAGGTTTCTGTAATTGTGGACGACATGCCAATGCTTTCGGGCGATGCAGGAAAACCAGAATGGGGATTTATTCCAGTGGAAAACATTAACCAAATTGAAATAATCAAAGGTGCTGCTTCTGTTCTTTCAGGAAGTTCTGCTTTATCGGGCTCAATTCATATTCGAACGGCTTATCCAACGGTAAAACCGCTCACAAAAATTAATGTTTATTCGGGTGCTTATTCGGCTCCAAGTCAACCAAATGCGAAATGGTGGACACAATATCCGGGCATCCACGGAATGAATTTTTTGCATTCACAAATGTTTGGAAACTTGGATGTTGTAGTTGGCGGAAATGTAAATTTTGACCATGGTTATATTGGTCCGCCCATTACCGATTCAATTGTAGCAACTGTTTTTCCCGATACCATTACTAACTTCACAGAAAGTGAGATGATTTCAAAGCGTGGCCGATTGAATTTCAACTTGCGCTATCGTTCCAAAAAAATCAAAGGCTTGAATTATGGAATGAATGGAAATTTCATGCTGATGCATACCGTTATGCCGCTTGCTTGGTTGAATGATTCATCGGGTTTGTTCAGAGCTTATCCAGGAGCAGTATTCATGCAAGACCAGTTTATTTTCAACATTGACCCTTATTTTAATTTCTTTACACAAACTGACGGAAGACATTCTTTACGTACTCGTGTTTTACATGTCGATAATGAAATGAGTGCCAATCAATCCAATCGTGCGTCCACGTATTATGGCGATTACATGTTTCAAAAAAGTTATCCCGACTTGAAGAATCTTGATTTTATTGGTGGGGTGACAAGTACTTATACAAATTCATTTGCAAACATTTATGCAGGTTCCGGTACTCCAAATAATCAATTGTTGAATATTTCGGCTTACACGCAAGTCGAAAGTAAGTATAATAAGTCTTTAAATATGTCAGCTGGTGGGCGTTTTGAATATTTTAGATTGAATGATACGGTAACTGCAATGAAACCCATTTTTCGCGCAGGAGCAAGCTTAAAATTGTATCAAGAAACGTACTTGCGAACATCTTATGGTCAAGGTTATCGTTTTCCAACAATTACTGAACGATTTATCAAGACAGGGGTTGGGAATTTTGGTGTTTTCCCGAATCCAAATTTAAAACCTGAAAGTAGCTGGAATGCTGAGGTTGGAATCAAACAAGGTTTGAAATTAGGTGGTTTAATGGGTTACTTAGACGTTGCTGTTTTCTGGCAAGAATATCAAAATACAATCGAATACATGTTCGGTATTTGGCATGAACTTAATGATATTCAAGCATTAGGAAAAAGTGCAGGTTTCATGTTTCTAAATACAGGAGAGTCACGTGTTACAGGAATTGATGCTTCCTTCGTTGGTGGAGCAAAAGTGACTAAAAAATCAGAAATGACGTTTTTATTGGGTTACAATTATATCGTTCCAAAAACATTATCACCAGATTTTGTGTATGCAACGGATTCATTAAATCGCGTGTTTACATACAATTCTACTTCTCTAGATCCTTCGAACGGAATTTTGAAATATCGTTTTTTACACAATGTAAAACTAGATGCCGAGTTTGTTTATGACAAAAAACTATCGATTGGAATGAGTGCTAAATATTTTTCCAAAATGATAAATATGGATGCAATTATCAAAGATTTTGAGGAATTGACTATAGACAATGAACTTTTACAGGATTTGCGCTATATGGATTTCTTCAATTCACATCGCTTTGGAAATTGGATTTTTGATATGCGTGTTTCATACAATGTTAATGAAACCCACAAGTTAGCTTTGATTGGAAGTAATATTTTAAACAGAACGTACTCACTTCGCCCATTGAAAATCGAAGCACCAAGAACGCTGATGGTGCAATATACGTATCGACTTGTAGGGAAGAAAACGAAAGTTTAAAGCATAAAAAAACCTCCTTTTGGGAGGTTCTTTTATAAATAGATATCTGCTTAATTATCTAATAATTCATTAGTAGAAAAGCCATCTGTCCCTTTTGGGTCAGGACCAAATTGATTTTCACCTGAAGTTCCTTCAGTTGCAAGCCAAACAATTAGAAGAATTGCTAACCCTAAAACGGCTAAACCGCCAATTATGATTAGAATACTTCCAAAACCTCTAAGAATTAGCCCTAAAATGACCAAAATATAGGGTGCGATCGGTAGTAATAAGAACCAACCACTTCTATTTGTATCATGTAATCTTCTTACTGCAATTGATAATCCAGGAACAAATGTTGCTAATGAATAAATCACTCCTAAAATCCCTGTGTTGTTAATTCCTTCAAAAGTTAACTTTAACCCAAGTAATTGATCTAGTAGTGCTAAAACTATACTAACAATAATATTAAAAAGAAAGAACATCCAATATTCTTGTCTTCTAGATCTTCCAGAAAATGTTCCATATTTTTTAAAAGCGAGTAGGTACCAATTCATAGTTATGAATATTAATTATCCAATAAATCGCTTGAAGATGAACCATTAAAATCAGCTTCATTTCCTTTCATAGAGAATGGAGGGTAAACATCAGTCATGTAACCCATATAGATAGAAATTCTATATTGCCAACGCATTACACCAACCATATAATCGTGCATTCCTTTTGGAAATTTTCCTGTGATTAAAACAACCCAAAAGGCTATTAATCGAACAAACATTGCTCCTATAGTTACAAAAATCAAACAGATTACATGAGGAAGTATAACATATAATCCTCCGAACATAATTCTTAAAATAACAGTTCCTCTATTTACTTTTTCTGGTCTTTCAAGTTCAATCATTGTGTTTTCGTCTTTCCCTGAAAGTCCAAAAGCAGGATAACCATCACTTAAATTTTGTAATCTCGCACTAACTCTCAATCCCCATCGTTGAAGATTTAATTGATAGTTAAACATGCTTTCGGGAAATTTTCCAGTTATTAAAACTACCCAAAAGGTGATTAAATTCAAGATGCTAGACCACAGCATAAGGAATAACAATAAAAATGCATGTGGTAACGCAATGTATAAACCTCCGAAAAAGGTTCTTAGTAATAATTCTCCACGAGAATACGATTCTTGGTGTCTTACGCCATACTTCATAATATAAATAATTTAAGGTTAAGGGGATAAAAATAGAAAAAAAACTTAAATCTAAAAACCTGAAATTAAAATATTTACATAAAAACAATAAGAAAATGTAATTTCGACAATAAGTCAAGCTTAAATTTTTCAGAATTAACTATAGCGTTTACTTATTTTTAGAGTTCGTAAATTGTTTAAATCTTAAACCGTCAGCTGGCGTACAAATTTTTAAATCCGCTTTTCCCAGTTAGAAATTAATCCGTTTACAATTCCTAAACAGTGAGTAAATCCGTTTTCAATTCGCAATTAATCCGTTCGCAATTCCTAAGCAGTGTGTATTTCCATTTTCACCCGTCAGCTGGCTGACAAAATCAACTACTGTTTACTCAACTTCCCTTCTTTCCAGTCTTTTATCAATTTCGCCCAAGAATATGGATTCAAAAGATTATTGGCAGGAAGCTGACCATTTGTATATAACTTCGTGTAGCGTTGATTACTAGCATATCCTGAAGCTAAGGAGGCGTCATTATCTAATCTTGCAGCAACAAAAGCTAACGATTCACCTGATAATTCTCGTTGTGCTCTTCTAATTGCGTCATCGTATGGCTTCATATTCACAAAATAGTTGGCAAATTCCTCACGGGATGGCCAAGGAAAAACAGTCACTTCAGGTAAATTTATTGTGTCTGGTTGAAGCATGTGAATGATACTGTATCTATCGTCATTCAAAGTATCCGGCACAATATAAGTCGACGTCTTGTATCCAAAATACGAAAAGTAAATAGTATCTCCCGGAAAAGAAACAGTGGAGAAAAATCCATAATAATCGGCAACAACACCTTTTTTAATTGATTTATCAAAAACGGTAATATAGGGCATCGGAACCAAATCTTCCTCTGAAACAACTACACCCGAGAGTTGAATCATGCGACTTTGATCAATATCTTTACGTTGTGCGAATAATTGAGCAGAGGCTAAAAATAGTAATGTGAAAATTAAAAAGCGCATAATCTGTTTTTTTACTAACAAGTTTAATCAATTTAGAAATAGAACCTTTCTTTTTCAAGAATATTAACAAATTCCTACTTTTTAACTGCGTTTTTTGCAATTGAATTTTTGTTACATTTGCAAGAATTTATTTAAAAATAAGTTCAATGTCTCTAACAAATCTTCAACAAATTTCAGAAGGACTTACTTACGACGATGTATTGCTCGTTCCTGCCTATTCGGAGGTCTTGCCACGCGATGTTCAATTGAAAAGTTACTTTTCTAAAAACATTCCTGTCAATACTCCAATTTGTTCTTCTGCGATGGATACAGTTAC
Organism: Chitinophaga pinensis; assembly: GCA_945897765.1. Taxonomy (GTDB): domain Bacteria; phylum Bacteroidota; class Bacteroidia; order Flavobacteriales_D; family Crocinitomicaceae; genus UBA952. The sequence continues at coordinate 24,384 of CAMDGP010000001.1, read as the reverse complement.
GGAATCAAGTCTTGCGATTGCCATTGCCCAACAAGGCGGTATCGGTGTGATTCATAAAAACATGTCCATCGAAATGCAAGCAATGAACGTTAGAAAAGTTAAACGTTCTGAAAGTGGAATGATTATCGATCCAATTACATTAAGTGAAACAGCAGTCGTGGCTGATGCAATGAAGTTGATGCGTGAAAATAGCATCGGTGGAATTCCAATCGTTGACGAAAATAATTTCCTTAAAGGTATCGTTACAAACCGCGACTTAAGATTTGAGAAAAAAGGAGAACGTCCTATAACAGAGGTAATGACTTCTGACAATATTGTAACAACTGTTGATGGTACCGATCTTTTGACAGCAGAAGGAATTTTACAAGAAAATAAAATTGAGAAATTACCTGTTGTAGATATAAACAACAAATTAATCGGACTAATTACTTATCGAGATATTATCAAGGTTAAACAGCATCCTTTTTCTTGTAAAGATAAACTAGGAAGATTGCGTGTTGCAGCAGCTGTTGGTGTAACTACTGACACAATGGAGCGTGTTGCAGCTCTAGTTAAAGCAGGTGTTGATGCTGTGGTAATAGATACTGCCCACGGTCACACAAAAGGCGTTGTTGAAAAACTCAAAGAAGTAAAAGCTAAATATCCTAAGATAGATGTAGTTGTAGGAAACGTCGCAACTGGCGAAGCAGCACTGTATTTAGTGGAAGCTGGAGCAGATGCGGTTAAAGTTGGAATTGGTCCAGGTTCAATTTGCACTACACGCGTAATTGCAGGTGTAGGTGTACCACAATTAACAGCAATAAATGATGTTGCACAAGCACTAGAAGGAACAGGAATCCCTGTAATTGCCGATGGTGGTGTGCGCTACACAGGCGATATCGTTAAAGCAATTGCTGCAGGAGCAGACTCTGTAATGTTAGGATCAATGTTTGCAGGAGTGGAAGAATCTCCCGGAGAAACCATCATTTTTGAAGGTAGAAAATTCAAAGCTTACCGTGGAATGGGTTCGATTGAAGCGATGCAACAAGGTTCAAAAGACCGCTATTTCCAAGATGCTGAAGACGATGTAAAAAAATTAGTGCCCGAAGGAATTTCTGGTCGTGTGCCTTTCAAAGGAAATTTAATGGAAGTAATGTTCCAAATTATGGGAGGTTTACGTGCTGGGATGGGTTATTGTGGAGCACCAACAATAGCTAAACTAAAAGGTTCAAAATTCGTTAGAATGTCTTCAGCTGGAATGAGAGAATCACACCCTCACGATGTTGTTATTTCACGTGAAGCTCCAAATTATAGTATTAAATAAATGTTAAAAATCGAAAGTGAATTTTTTAAAAAATTTATTTTTAAACCCTAATTTTAAACAATGAAAAAAATTATTTCTCTATTTGTTAGTGTTTTATTCGTTCAGATTGTAGTCGCCCAAAAGGAGCCTGTTGTAATGGAAATCAATGGTAAGTCTGTTACAAAGTCGGAATTTCTTCAGATTTATTTGAAAAACAATAATGATCCAAAATATGATAAACAGACGTTGGATGATTACGTAGAAATGTTCAAGAAATTTAAATTGAAAGTCGCTGAGGCAGAAACTTTAGGTTACGATACAATCCCAAAATTAAAAAAGGAACTAGAAGGTTACAAGAAACAGTTGGCAACACCTTACTTGATTGATTCTGTCGAAAATCGTTATTTAGTTGAACAAGCGTATGAGCGTATTAAAACAGAAGTTCGTGCTTCACATATTTTAGTTCGTGTAGACGCAAATGCTAGTCCAAAAGATACTTTAGCAGCCTATAATCGCATTATTGCTTTGAAAAAACGCATTGAAAAAGGGGAAGATTTTGCTGCTGTCGCAAAAATGAAAAGTGGTTCTGATGATCCTTCAGCTGTAAATAATGGTGGAGATTTAGGCTTTTTTACTGCTTTTCAAATGGTTTACGCCTTTGAAGAAAAAGCGTATACAACCGCTATGGGTTCGATTTCAGAACCTTTCAGAACACGATTCGGTTACCATATTTTGAAAGTAACTGACAAACGTCCAGCAAGAGGAACAATTAAAACTGCTCATTTGATGGTTGCAGTTCCTAAAGATGCAACACAAGAAGTGAAAGATAATGCAGAGAAAAAAATCAATGAATTATATGAAAAACTATCCAAAGGAGAAAAATGGGAAGATTTAGTTGCTTTACATTCTGACGATCCGAGCTCTTCTAAAAAAGGAGGAGAATTAGCTGCATTTGGTTCAGGAACAACGCAAAGAATGGTTCCTTCGTTTGAAGACGCTGCCTTTGCTTTGAAGTCCGATGGAGAAATGAGTAAACCAATTCGCACAGATTACGGTTTCCATATTGTTAAAAGATTGGAATTGAAAGATGTTGCTGCATACCCAGCGATGAAAAAAGAGCTTCAAGGAAGAGTGAATAAAGACGAGCGTTCTAAAAAAACACAGGATTCATTTGTTGCCAAATTGAAGAAAAATTACGGTTATAAATATGCAGGTGATAAAAGCTTAAAATGGTTTATTAGTAATCTTGATTCGTCTTACTATTTAGGGAAATGGAATGCAGAAAGTTTAAAATCAAATAAAACCTTGTTTAAAATAGATGGAAAGTCTTTTAATCAAAAAGATTTTGCAGATTATTTAGTAAAAAATTACCGTGGAATAAAAAGAGATGAAAGTAAAACAGTTGTGAAGGCTCAATATAAAGCTTGGGAGAAAGCAGAAATTTTAAACTATGAAGAGCAATTATTACCAGCAAAATATCCTGATTTTAAAGCGCTCGTAAATGAATACCACGATGGAATTATCCTATATGAAATTATGTCGGATAAAGTATGGAACAAAGCCGTTAAAGATACCTCAGGATTGAAGGATTTTTATTCTAAAAATAGAGCTAATTACATGTGGCCAAAAAGATTAGATGCGACAGTTTACGAATGTTTGAATAAAGATATTGCAGTAAAAGTGGCTGGAATGTTGAAAAACGATACAATCAATTCAAAAGATGTTTTAGACGTGGTTAATAAAGATTCAGAATTGAATTTAAAAGTACGCATGAATAAATTCGACATCGAACAAACAAATTTCTTAAAAGATAGAACATTCAATAAAGGTTTAAATCCTACGTTTGAGGTTGAAGGTAAGACATACGTTGTGAAAGTAAATGAAGTTTTAAGTCCAATGCCAAAAGAATTTAGTGAAGCAAAAGGAATCGCAACTTCTGATTATCAAACCTACTTGGAGAAAACTTGGTTGGATGAGTTAAAAGCTAAATATCCAATTAAAATAAATAACGAGGTGCTTTACAACCTTGGTAATAAATAATTCATGAACAAAATCTTATCGATTTCCTTTTGCTTATTTTCAATTGCTTGCTTTGCTCAACCTAATGGAAAAGTTGTTAATAAAGTGATTGCACAAGTTGGCGATAACATTATATTGCTCTCGGATATTGAAAATCAAAAAATGCAAGCAGTTCAAGCAGGTGTAGCGACATCTCGAACAATGGATTGTACTATTTTGGAGGAATTAATGATGGGAGAATTACTCGTTAATCAAGCAAAATTAGACAGTTTGGTAATTTCAGATGAACAAGTGGATGCTGAAATGGAAAACCGTTTGAGAATTATTGAAAGTAAAATGGGAAGCCGAGAGAAATTAGAGGAATTTTATGGAAAAACCATTTCCCAAATCAAAGAAGAATTTAGAGACCAAATTAAAGACAAATTGCTTGCTCAAGAAATGGAGCGAAAAATTGTAGCTGACGTTACCGTTACGCCAAAAGAAGTTGCTGAATTTTTCAAATCACTTCCGAAAGATAGTATTCCGTACATCAACATGAAATTGAGTTTTCAGCAAATTGTAAATTATCCAAGTATCACAAAAGCTGATAAGTTGAGATCTTTCAATGAGTTAAAAGACATTAGAGAATCAATTGTTGTTGGTGGTAAAAGCTTCGAAACGCAAGCGAGAATCAATTCAGACGACCCAGGAAGTGCACCATTAGGAGGGAAAATTGAAGCAAGTCGAGGAATGATGGTTCCACAATTTGAAGCAGCTGTTTTTCAATTGAAAGTGGGAGAAATCTCTGAAATTATAGAAACTACTTACGGTTACCATATAATCAAGTTAGTTACAAGAAAAGGTGATGATTATGTCTGTCAGCATATCTTGAAAATGCCTGAGTTTAGTCCCGACGCAATTAATCAATCAGCAATAAAAATGGATAGTTGTTATCGTTTGTTGAAAGAAAACAAAACTACCTGGGATGATGCAGTTTTGCGTTTTTCAAATGACGAATTAACGAAACAAAATAAAGGAATTATTACGAATCCAATTACAGGTGACCAAACTTGGGACATGGAAGATTTAAATCAAGTTGATCAACAAATTTATTTATTGACTGATGCGATGGAAAAGGGAAATTACACTTCACCAAATTTATATGTAGATATTTACGAGCGCAAACAAGGAATTCGAATTGTTCGTTTAATGGAAAGATATCAGCCTCATGTTGCGAATTTAAAAGATGATTATTCTTTGATTAAAAGTGCAGCGGAGAACGACAAAAAGCAACGCATTGTTACAGAATGGACGAATTCAAAAATAGGAAATGCGTATATTCGAATTGATAAAGAATACTCAAATTGTACGTTTAAAAGTAATTGGATAACGAAACCAGACTAAAATAATAGTATGTCAGATAAAGAAGCCATTGATCGATTAGTAGTTCATTACAAGGAACTAAAGGAAGAGATTCATAAAGTTATTATTGGTCAAGATGCAGTAGTAGATCAAGTTTTGATTTCAATTTTCTCTCGCGCACATTGTTTGTTGGTTGGAGTTCCAGGTTTGGCGAAAACTTTATTAGTGAACACAATCGCTGAGACTTTGGGTTTGAGTTTTAACAGAATTCAGTTTACTCCAGATTTAATGCCTTCTGATATCGTTGGTTCAGAGATTTTAGATGAAACTAAAAACTTCAAATTCATCAAAGGTCCTTTGTTTGCAAACGTTTTATTGGCAGATGAAATCAATCGTACACCACCAAAAACACAATCGGCACTTTTGGAGGCAATGCAAGAAAGACGCGTAACGGCTGCAGGTACAACTTATACTTTACCAGCACCTTTTTTCGTATTAGCAACTCAAAACCCGATAGAGCAGGAGGGAACCTATCCGTTGCCAGAGGCTCAGTTAGACCGTTTTATGTTTAATATTTGGGTAGATTATCCAAGCTATGTAGAGGAATTGGCAATTGTTAAAGCAACTACAGCAGATACCAAAATCAGCTTGCGAAAAGTTTTAACGGGTGAAGAAATTATAGATTATCAAGAGTTGATTCGTCGCATTCCAGTTGCTGACAATGTATTGGAATACGCTGTGAAATTGGTTGGTAAAACACGTGTCAATAATCCAGGAGTCCCTCAAATAACCAAAGATTTCATTACTTGGGGAGCAGGACCAAGAGCCTCTCAATATTTAATTGTTGGAGCGAAATGTCACGCAGCTTTACAAGGAAGATATTCTCCAGATATTGACGATGTGAAATCAGTTGCAAAAGCCATTTTACGCCACCGTTTGGTAAGAAATTACAGAGCTGAGGCTGAAGGCTATTCTATGGATCGCATTATTGATGAATTATTATAAATTTAATTATTGGTATTAACGCTAATTGAAAAACTAAACTATCTTTACACTATGAAGAACCGGATACTTTCCGTTTTATTGTTAGTTAGTTTCTTTGTGTTGCTTACGCCACGTGATTGGTGGCATCATTGTGATCACCACGAAGCAATTGAGTTTTCGCATTCTGACACTCATTTCGACGACGGTTCTTGTAATTTTTGTGAATTTGATTTAGGTTCATTCACTATTCACAATTTTCATTTTTTTAAACCTCAAAAACAACTTTTTATTGCAGTTTCATTAGCCGAAATTGCGAATAAAGAACAAGCAGCAATACAACCCTTTTTACTTCGAGGACCACCGAGTAGTTGCTGATTTCCCCTTCTATCTCCTTTAATTCAAAAGCAATTTAGTGCATGGATGTGTTTTTTATAGTAAGATAAATACACTTCTATGTAGTTGGGAAAAATCAAAAAATATTCTTTCTCGTTACAGTTTTAAACCAAGTTTTATGTGATTTCTGTATCTCTAACTTCTAATTTGCATAAATAAACTTTGGTGTTAAAGTCTGTAATTTATTTCAAATCAATGAAGTAAAGTAAAAATTAAATGAAATTTAGTGTGTTATTAGTTGGGTTATTTGCATTTACTGCAATGGCTCAAAAACAATTTTCAGGAGTTGTAAAAAATCAAGCTACCAATCAATTGTTGGTTAAAGCTTATGTTCAAATAGTGGAAACGGGTGAAAGTTCTTACACGGATGAAAAAGGTCAGTTTGTATTCAAAGGTAATTTCCCTCAAACCATTCAATTGCGTATTTCAGCATTGGGATTTGAAACCAAAATCATTGGTGTTGCAATTCAAGATCAAACTGAAATACAAATCAGTCTTGTTGAAAGACATATAGATTTAGAAGAAATAACGGTTTCAAGCGGAATAACTGTTCAACAGAACAAAAATCCGTTCCATATTGAAACACGTAAACTTTCTGATTTGAATGGGATTGCGAGTATCAACATTGGTGAAGCTTTAGCAAAAATTCCTGGTGTTTATCAATCGAGTTTAGGAAACGGTATTTCAAAACCAGTAATTCGTGGTTTGCAAGGAATGCGCGTTGTGAGTTTGCTTAATGGTTTACGAATGGAAGGACAACAATGGGGCGGTGACCACGGAATGGGAATTTCGGAAATTGGAATCGGTTCTGTGGAGGTAATTAAAGGTCCAGCTTCCTTACTTTATGGAGCAGATGCATTGGGAGGAGTTTTATATTATTCCGACGAAGCTTATGCTGCTGTAAATTCTTGTTCCTTGCAATTGCAATCTTTTTATCAAACCAACACAAATGGAGGCGCAGTAAGGTTTTTGTATAAAGAATCAAATCAGAAATTCCGTTGGATTCTTGGAGGAAGTTATACCAATCACGCTGATTTTCAATTGCCAGACAAGAAATTTGCTCAAAATTCACGTTTCAATGAATCGGTTGTGAAAGCTGCATTAGGTTGGAATGGTAAAAACAGTGTCCACCATATTCGTTATTCATACAATCACTCAATTAGTGGAATTCCAGGACATACACACGATACGATTATCAATCCACTTGATTTTCAGGTTACGACTCAACGCAGAAAACGCACAATTCCAGCGCAGTTTTTTGATAATCACTATTTGTCTTTTGAAAATAAATGGTTTGCTGGCAAAAATGAATGGAGTTTGATATTTGGTCAAACCTTGAATCAATTGACTGAATACGACGAAAAAGTAACAATTCCTGGGATACAGATGAGTTTATGGAATTCTGTTTACAATTTGAAATGGTCGCATTCTTTTTCCAATAGTTTGAAAGTAATCAATGGTTTACAAGGAATGTTTCAAAACAATATCAATGGTTCAAAAGCAACCGAATCGCTCATTCCAAGTGCGATTACGCTTGACAATGGCGTTTTTTCTAATTGGATTTATTCTTTAAATAAGTGGAATTTTCAAGCTGGATTGCGATATGATTTACGCTACTTAAAGACCTTGACCGATTTTAAAGGAAAAGCTCCAATTACTAAGACTTTTGCTAGTCCAAACGCTGCTTTGGGTGCTGTTTATTCAAATGCTGCTTTCACGTTTAGAGCTAATCTTTCTTCAGGCTATCGTGCTCCGCATTCCACCGAATTACTGGCTAATGGTTTCCACCACGGGGCTTTGCGATTTGAAATAGGAGATGTAAATTTAAAAGCTGAAAAAGCAATTCAATTGGATCTTACTTTTGAATTAAAGGGAGAACATTTCGTGTTGATTGTTAATCCATTTTTAAATCGAATTACAAATTTCATTTACATCCAACCTGTTGATTCAATTGTGAACGGTTTACCTGTTTTCAATTATAAGCAAGTGGACGAAGTACTTTTTTACGGAAGTGATATTGGGATTCACTATCATCCACATTTTGCACATAACTTACATTTTGAGTCCACTTTTTCATGGGTTCAAACGCAAAGAGCAACAGACAGTAGTATTTCAATGATTCCACCAGCGCGATTCACCAATAGTATTCGCTATGATTTTAACATTGGAAAGAAACTTCAATTTAAAGACGTAATGGTGCAACATACGTTTATGACTGATCAAAACAAAGTTGCTTTCAATGAAACGCGCAGTCCATCCTATCAACTGTTAGATGCTTCCTTGCGATTTATTTGGAATATCAAAACTCCCTTACACCTTCAAATAGGTTGTAAAAACATGTTAAACTCAAATTATATCGATCATCTTTCTCGATTGAAAAATATTGAAATGCCAAGTCCAGGCAGAAATTTTTATTTAAGTATCAATTTTTTTATTAATCAAAAACTAAAAACAAAGTAGTATGAAAAAAGTAGTTTTATCGAGCGCTATCGCTCTAGTAACAGTGTTTGCAATGAGTTCTTGCAAAAAAAACAAATGTCACGAATGTCATTATGACAAAGCAGGTGCAGAAATCGAAATGGGTGAGTTTTGTGGCGATGCTTTAGAAGATTTAGAAGCATTAGGAACTTACACTGATACAACAGGAACCTACACTGTTCATTGCCACGAACATTGATTATTGAAGTGTAACTAGGTGTTTTTAATTACCTTGTGAGTGGTGTCAATTAAATGATTTATGAGGTTTTTTGTCTCTTTTCTACAGGCATTAATCTCATAAATCATTATGTTAAACATTTTTTTTATGATGTTCAGCGTGTTATTTGGTATAACTTTACCCAAAATTCAATAATGAGTCTTAAAAAAAACATTTTTCTTGGAGCAATCGCCTTGGGAATAACATCTTTTTTAGTTCCTATAATCAGTTCATCAGAGAATATTAGAATAACATTTTCAGCACCAAACCCTGCTCCTAACCAATGGATTAAACCAGAATTAATTCATTTAAATAAATTAGCAGAATTCGAACAAGCGCTTGCCATCGAAAATGAAATTGTTATTCTTAAAAATGAAAACAATGTTTTGCCACTTGGGAATTTAAATCGTAAAATCACTCATTTATCAATTGGTGGAGACTCAAAATCATTTGAAGAAACGAGTAAATTATTTACCGATTTTGATACTTCTATTCGAATTTCAAGTGTTGATTTTGCGACGAAAAACGCTGCTATTTTGAACAATTCAGATTTAATTATCTTATCAATACACGCAGACAATTCAGGTGGTGATAGAAATGAAATCAACAAAGATTATGCTTCAATTGTCAATGAAATTTCGAGTTCAAATCCAGTTTCTATATGTGTTTTCGGAAATGTAAGCTTTATCGATTTCCTAGATTTAAAGAATGTAAAATCTATTTCTTTTGCCCCTGAAAATCATGAAATTGCTCAGAATGTTGTTGCTCAACAACTATTTGGTGCCATTGAAGCGAAGGGGAAGTTAAAAAACGCAATTGGTTTAAAATTTAAAGTTGGTTTTGGAATTGACTGTAAAACGAATGGACGACTAAAATTTACTCAACCTGAAGAAGTTGGAATTGCAAGTGCTGATTTAGCTAAAATTGATGAAATCGCAACAAATGGAATAAATGTTAAAGCTTATCCTGGTTGTCAAATTGTTGTGGCTGTTGAAGATAAAATCATTTACAGAAAAACCTTTGGCTCAGCCACGTATGTTGACAAAGAAATAAAAGTTAAAAATGACGATTTATACGATATTGCTTCCGTTACAAAAATCGCAGCTTCTACCTTGATGGCTTTACATTTACATTCTAAACAACAATTTGACTTGAATAAAAAGCTGGGCGATTATTTGCCTGAATTAACAGCTAAAACACCTTATCATTCTGTTTTAATTCGTGATATGATGGCGCATCAAGCAGGATTCAAACCTTGGATTGCATTTAATAAAAACACTTACACTGCCGATCAATTAAACCCAGAAATCTATTCAAACACCAGAAAAGAAGGATTTTCTAAGCAAGTTGCAGAAGGAATTTTTGTCAGAGATAATTACGTAGATGTGATGTTTGACGAAATAGTGAAAGCGCCAATTGGAGTTAAGAAATATGAATATTCTGACTTGTGCTTTTATTTCGTTCAAAAAATAGTTGAAAAACAAATTCATGAAGGACATAATACCTATTTAAGAAATAACATATATCTTCCGATGGGCTTAAGAAATGTGAGTTATTTGCCTTTGAATTTTTATCCAAAAAATAGAATAATACCAACAGTCGACGAGAAAATATTTAGAAATCAATTACTTCAAGGATATGTACACGACCAAGGTGCTGCGCTGTTGGGTGGCGTTGGCGGGCATGCTGGAATTTTCAGCAATGCAACTGATTTAGCGAGTATAATGCAACTGTTTCTGAATAAAGGAAAATACGCTGGATTCAGTTTTTTCAATGAAAAATCAATTGATGAGTTTACGAGACAACAATTTCAAGGAAATAAACGCGGTGCAGGTTTCGACAGACCAAGTGCTTCTGGTGGCGGAACTTGTGCAAAATCAGCTTCTCAACAAAGTTTCGGACATTCTGGATTTACAGGAACTTTAGCTTGGGCAGACCCAAAAGACAAAGTGATTTTTGTTTTCCTTTCAAATCGCGTGCATCCCGATCCTGAAAATTGGAAACTTCGTGACATGAGCATCAGAACAGATATACAAGAAGTTGTTTATGAGGCCTTGAGTAAGAGAGTTAAGAATTGATAATGGAGTTGAGAACTGATAACTTAGAACTGAAAGTGAAAAATTAAGAGTTAAAAGTGAAATATGAAGTTAGTTGGTTAATCTCCTTTATGTTGTGAGATAAAGCAGCAGTTAAACTAAAAACACTTCATTTTTGACAACTTTCACAATCAATTAGTTAACAAATGAAGGCTTTAAAACTTCTGTATTTCAAATTTAAGATTGAAGTTATATTTTAGACAATCGTATCACTTTACTTGTTGTTCCATCTTCAATTTTCAGTAAATAAATTCCTAGTTGAACGTTAGTCAAATCAACATTGAAGTCAAAAATACCAGCCTCCAAACTTTGGTCTTTAATTATATATTTAACAATTGCACCGTTCATGCTGTAGAGCGAAACATTCAAATTAGTTGCTTCGGTTGTATTTGGAATTAACAAACTAATATTGGTCGTATTCTCAGTTGGATTTGGTGCGACAGAAAGCAAAGCTATTTCTTCATTTTCTGTATTTTCACAAACTTTATTATTCGCTATTATAATATCAACATTCCCTAAATTGTCCGATGCAAAACCTTCAACGCATAAGAAATTTGTTAGATCATCTTGCGTTGAATTGTAGGCAGATAGTTTTGCATTGAACATGTAAATCAAATCTTGGTTTGCTAATAGATTTCCCGCCCATGTTTCTTGAATTGGAAGTGAATTTAAAGAAGACAACTGGAAATTTACAGAAGTAATTGCAATCGTTCCTTTGTTTTCGAACTCTACACCAATTGTATTAAAACCATTAATTTCTTGAACAAAAACTGACTTTACTTCTAAATCAAATGCAGGGCCTTGAACTGTGAACGATTTGCTTATTGTATCCTTGCATCCAATTTGATTTTCAACAAACAAGCTTACATTGATTGTTGAATCGACCCATTCCAAGGGATAAGATTTTACAAATTGATTTAATGGTGGTGTGTAGGTTATCAATTCTTCACCAATTCCCATATCCCAAGTTGAGCTAGATGAAGCAATACTTAAATCACTAAAAGTTACTGGAACTCCTGAAACAATATTTAAAGGTAAGTAGTTAAATCGTGCATCTAATTCGGGATTTACGTTCACAATAATTAAAGTGTCTGAAGTACAGTTTTGATCACTAGTAGAAGTTAAGTTCAGGTATTGAACTCCCGTAGTAACGAACTTATAAGCAGAGCTTGTTCCTTCAAATGGATATTGTAGGTTGACCAACCATTCTGTTTGCGAAATACTGCCCAACGGAATAGTACTTTGGTTCTCAAAAGTTGTCCAAGTATTTTTGCAGGCAGGACCTAATCCCCACTCTAAAATTGGAATTGGGTGAATGGTGATGGTTTTTTCGATCGTGTCTCTACATCCGTTATTAGCATTTGCTACTAAACTTACTTGATAATCACCATATTCAGAGAAAACATTATTAAACGTTGAATCCGCAGAACTTGCTCCATCACTTGTATTCCATTGATAACTCGATATTGAAAGTGTATCCGAAATAGTACTTCCGTTTAAAAACTCAACAGTTTGCTTTTCGCATGGATTGGTAATACTGAAATCAACCAACGGACCTTCTTGAATATTTATATTTTGGACGACTGTATCTTTGCATCCATTCTGATCCTCCACGTTCAATGTCACAGTATAATTTCCTGCTACACCAAACAAATAAGTAGGATTTGTAGATGTGCTTGAAAAATTACCTGAGTCACCAAGCCAATTGAAATTTGAAATTTGCGTAGAAATTGAATTCACAGGATTAAACACTACAAATTCATTCGGACAGAATTTCTCGGTAGTAAATGAAATAATTGGTTTTGGGAAAACGGTCAATTCAAAATTCGCAATATTGTTACAACCCTCTACTGTACTAACTTCTAATTCACATTGGAAAGTTCCACTTTCATTGATATTTATTGAACCACTTGCTCCAAAATAATCTGGCTGATTTTCAATATGCCAAACGATTTCATTTATTTCATTAGGAAGAGGAACAGTGGATGAGTCAGAAAAATTAACAGTTAGGCCTTGACAAATTTCAGTTGGGAAATCAAAGTTTAATGTTGGAGCAATTCCAATTATTTCAACGTAAATTTCATCTGAATTGGAACATGCATTTTGATTTGAAACCTGAACAATGTATGTGCCTGAGGTATCAATTATTTGACTTGAACTTGTATTGAGTGTATTCCACAAATAGTTCAAGTTTCCGGTAGGTGTAGTTTCTAGTGCTATTGAGTTTCCAGCGCATAAAGTAGTATCATTTCCAAGAGAGACTCCAATTAAACTTGAGTCGATAGTTATTTGTACCAAATTTGAACTACGTTGACAGCCCAAACTGTCCTCAATCGTAAAACTTAAAGTTTGAACCGTATCAATAATTCGGATTGGATTTGTTAATCCGTCACTCCATTGGAAAAATGTGTAATTGTCTGAAGGAATTGGCGCAATTAAGGTTTCACTTTGACCAAAACAAATGGCTTCATCATTTAAGGCTATTTCGTCAAAAACAGGTCTAAATACTTGAATCGTATCTCTCGACGTTCTTCCAAAGACATCAACAGCTTGCACCCAGTAAGTTCCAGGTTCATTAATAGCGATTGAAGAAGATGTAGCATTATTGCTCCACAAATAAGACGTGTAAATTTGATTGGTTGGTAGCAGAGTAATATCACAAAAACCATAGGTGGAATTTATATCCGCTCCTAAATTCACTGGAGGTGCATAGCGATCCATCAAATAACGTTCTATTTCGTTTCTTTGGGAAGTTGGTAACGCTTGATCATAAAGAATAACTTCAGCAATTTCGCCATTTAATTTACTTAATTCTCCTCCTGAAATTTGATAATTTGCATTTGTAAATGAGCCAACTAACGACGGAACTGTATTTGTTGAACCCGTAACACCATTACCATGCATTTGGACATTAACACCAAAATTTTTGGTCATTCCATATAATTTGAACGGAAAACCAGCGTTCGGCATAGGGTCTGGAATATCGAAAACTAAACTATTTGTTGCATAATTAGTTAACATTGTAAATTTTTGATAAAGAGTACCACGATACAAACCGAACCCTTGGTTTAATGTCCCTATTGTTAATAAACCTCCATTATCCGTTTGGTTATATCCATTTACTAATATGAAGGCTGTCATTGAACTATTGTTGATTCCTGGTATTGTTTGACCAATTAAAAAATCGTCTATGCCATCAAATTTTACCGCAGGGTGAGCAATATTAGGAGAAATAGATGCTAATGTCGGCCGCGAACTCACTGTATTTTGAATAGCGTGAAAACCATTTCCACTTCGATCATACCATTGTGCAATTTTACCACCTAGAATTTGTAATGAATCACTGCGCAACCAGAGACGCTGACCATTACTTATATTTACAATATTGAATTTTCTAAAATGCGACCAATTCTGAGAGTAGCAACGTTTGACACGCCAGAAGTAGAAACCACTGAGTGATGCTGGTGAATAAATCAAATTTGATTCACTAATTGTCTGCTGATGAACGAGATTGACAAAAAGAGAATCACTGGCAATTTCAATTGTGTAATCTGTTGAAATGGAATCAAAGGGCAAGTCGGTCCATGAAAATGGTATGCCATCACCGCTTGATAGCGTCACATTATTGCTTGGCGTTGTTAGTTGAATTGTATTTTCGGCAGCAAGAGGAAAAATAGTTGAAATTTGATTTGAACAAGCTAATTCATCGACCACTGATAATTGGACGTTAAGCTCATTATTAGAATTAAGCGTGAAAAGAACTGTATCCAATGAACTTTGAAGTGCAACACCATTTTGTGTAATCGACCAATCATAAGTAGCAATATCCAACCCTGTTGCATTAACGCCGGTCAACTCAATTATACCAGGAGTACAACTATATGATTTTTTAATTTCCAAAATTGGCAGTGGGGAACTGTAAATGGAGAAATTAGCCGAATTGGAGCAACCTTGAAAGGTAGTTACCTCTATAGAACCTGTGAAAAAACCACTATCTTGATAGCTGACTGTGCCATTTGTACCTATAAAATCTTGTTGATTTTGGAAATGCCATACAGTGGATGAAATTGTACTAGGCGCTACTACCGTTGAAGAATCCCAAAAAGTAAATGTTCCACCTTGACACGCTTGCGGTGAAATGTAAAAATCGAGTGTTGGAGCAACTCCAACAACCACAACTGCAATTTCATCGCTCTTTTGGCAGCCATTGGAATTAGATACCTGAAGGATATAGGTTCCAGATGTATCCGCAATTTGAGTAGGTTGTGTATTTCCTGTATTCCAACTATAGTTTATAGAGCCTACTAAATTCTGAACTAATCCAATCGCATTTCCAGCACACAAGGAAGTATCTTGCCCCAATGACATATTAACTAACGTGGCATCAACCGTAATTTGGGCGACATTTGAAGTTCGTTGACAACCTCCATTATCTTGAATTGTATAACTTAAGGACTGGGCTGAGCTAATCGTTCTTGTCGCTGTAGTAACTCCATCGCTCCAAGAAACAAACGTATAAGCACCACTTGGAATGGGTGCCGAATAAAATTCAGGTTGACTAGCACATACCAATTCATTTTGCAAAGTAATTTGATTATAAATTGGACGAAAAACATTGACTGTATCTCTCGAAGTCCTCCCAAATACATCTACCGTCTGCACCCAATATTGTCCCGGTTCATTTATTTCAATACTTGATGTCGATGCGCCTGTGTTCCATATATAAGATTCAAAAAACGCATTAGAAGTTAGAGTAATATCACAAAAACCATAATTCATTGAAATATCAGGACCTATGTTTACAGGTTTCGTGTATTTATCCATTAAATACTTTTCAATTCCAGTTTGCTCCTCTGTTGAAAGTGTTTTAGTAAATACCATAACCTCAGCAATATCTCCATTTAAGAAATTAGCACCACTTCCAGCCCCAACTTGATAATTGGCATTAGTAAAACCATTTATTGCAACTGCTGCTGTTGACGAAATTTCGTTAGTACCATTGACTTTTAATAAGGCAGAGTTTCCAAAAACTTTTTTATAACCAAACAATCTAAAGTTATATCCTGAAGTTGGTAAAGTTGCGGTTGCTCCTTGTAAAGTATTGTTGTTATGAAGTACACCTATTCTTCCTGCGCTTGCTCTGCGAGACAACCACCAACCACTTGTTGCCGATCCACTTGAAAGTAAAACAGCATTTGTTGTAGATTGATTCCCTCCACTTGCAACAGCAAAAACAGAAAGTGAATTAGTGTTAATACGTGGAATTAAACCTCCATTTAACATATCATTTGTTCCATCAAATTGAACACTGGAGAAACCATTTAAAACTGGATTTGAAGAAACAAATGTCGGTTGATTCTCCACAGTTGATTGAGAGGCATTAAGGTTAGTTTGGCTTTGATCTAACCAAGAGCTAACTGTTGAACCATTTAATGTTGTGCCTCTATCCGCTCTTAGCCATAGACGTAAACTGTCAGCAATAGTAACTGATTGTATTGAAAAGACTTGACTTGTTCCTCCCAATAAACACGGATTATTAGCTTTTACGCGCCAAAAAATAGTTCCTGAATTATTTAAAGCAGTCGTTAAGTTGATTTGAGTTGTAGTTTGTGAATATAAAATCGAATTAAATGAAGTAGAAGTTGAAAATTGTAATTCATAAAAGTAATTATCAGCAACACTAGACCAACTGAATGGAATTTGCTCTGTTGAAAGTACTGTTTTAGTATTAAAAGGATCTATTAAACTAGATGCATTTGGAATGGGATAAGTATTTATAACGCTTTGCGTTTGAGAGCTTGTGTCTTTGCAACCAAATCCATTGGTAACAATTAACTTTAAATTATAATTTCCAGTTACAGGATGTGCATAATTCAAGTTGATTGTTGAGGCATTAAGAATATCATCTACTAACCATTGTGAGGTTGAAATTGTGCTTGAAGGTGCTGAACTTATATTTGTAAACAATCCAGAAACATTATCACATAAAAGTGGTGAAGTATAACTTGCAGTTGGTTTTGGTCGAACAGAATAACTAAATGCTTGCGTATGCCGACAACCACCAATTGAGGTAACTGTTAGCGTTCCGTTATAATCTCCAATAATGGAATTTACGAATGCACCTGAAGACAAGTTAGAATAGGTATTATTTCCGAAATTCCATTCGCGAAATCCAATAGCTTCTCCATTTTGCACGAAACTAGATTCTGAAAACGGGGTGCTTTCATTTAGACAAAATTGGGTTGGAAAATTTATTTGAATAGTTGGTGATTGACCTTGAATGGTAACCTGAATAGTTTCATTTTTTGAACAACCATTTGAATTTGAAACTTCAAGCGAATAAACTCCTGAGTTAACCAAAGTTATTGAGGGAGTTGTATTGTTTGTACTCCATAAATAGGTAATAATAGATGGAGAGGTTACCTGCAATTGAATAAAATTCCCCTCACATAGAGTAGTGTCGTTACCTAGACTCACATTTTGCAATGTATTATCATAGGTTAAGGTTGCCGTATTTGATGTTTTAGTATTATTTAAATTGTCTTTTAAAGTATAATTTAAATTTGTTGTTTGAGTAATTGTTCTAGTTTGAGTTGTAACTCCATCGCTCCATTGAACAAAAGTATAATCTCCTGCAGGAATTTGAGCAGCTATTGAAGTGTTACTATTGTAACAAATTGTTTGGTTTGATAGTTGAATCACTGAATAATCAGGACGAGTTAGGTTAATCGTATCTGAACTTATTATTCCAAAACGATCTTTGACCTGAACCCAATATTGACCTGGTTCATTTATTACAATACTTGAAGTTGTTTCACCAGTATTCCACTGGTATTCTTGAAAATTTGAACTTGCGTTTAATGAGTAATTTTGAAACCCATATGAGGATAAAATATCTGGACCCAACTCAAGAATCGGCATATATCTGTTTTTCAAGTAAGACTCAATTATATTATTTTCGGAAGCAGATAAATTTCTTTCAAAAAATATAACTTCCAATATATCACCAATAAAACTAAAATTTGTAGTTGTACATCCTATTTTTGAAAAATTATTTGAAAGACCATTGGTACCGGCCGTTTTTAACTGTGTTTGATTGTTATTAAAATAATTAAAACTATTAATGTTAGTCGAACTGCTACCATCGAATGAAATTTTAAAATAATTTGGGTTACTAACGGTATATAAATTGGTTGACTTGAAAAGAGCAAGAGGATTGCTCGATCTGGATCCAGCAGTAAAAGTGCCATATGAAGATTTATATGTGCCTGAAGGAATAGAATAACAGCTATTATAAGTGCCATTTGATTGGATTTGAAAAAACGTTGAAACGGAATTTCCAGAGTTTAAATTACTGACAACAAAGTACATCGTATGTGGGGCAGATGAATTTAATTGAACTCCCGAAATATCCATTTCATTTGTTGAGGTAAACCTAATAGATTTTTTACCATTCAATACATTATTTATCACAATTGGCTGTTTTGAACTTAAATTCTGAATTGCGTTATTTTGAAGTCCACTTTGATCAAAAATTTGTGTGACTTTACCACCAACTATGTTTACTGAATCAGCATTATACCATAATTTCAATCCTGAAATGTTATTTGGTGCTTGTCCTAAGACATATAAATTAGATGCAAAAAAAAGTATTAATAATTGAATTTTCATATATCATTGATACTAATTAAACAAAAATATGATTTTATTCTTTTTTATTCTAGTTTTATCATTCTTTTTTATTTATTTGATTGGAAATTTTGTTTTTCATTTATTTATTAATGAAAACAAACTCAACAATTTCAATATTATTTTTATAAAATTATTTAGTGGGTTATTTACATTGGTTCCATTTTTTGCGATTTTAAAAACAAATTTCAAATCAATTAATATAATTCTGATTCTACTCATGTTTCTACTATGGAAACAGAACAATTTTAAAATTTATAACATTAATCTAAAGAAACTTTTTAATGTAAAAGAGTTATTTTTTTTAAGTATTTCTCTGATCCCTCTGATTACATTTTTTTCCTGGAGATATTTTACACTGCTCGACGGAGATTTCTTCCCTGTTGTAACAAACATGGATAGTTTAAAACATGTCTTGAGGGCAGATTTCTTGGTTAATACCGGTGTTGAATCGGTAAATGTTAATTATTTAAATTTACCTGATGGAGTTGATCCTTATCATTATTTTGAAGCTTGGACAATAGGAACTTTGGGGACAATGTTCAACTTAAATTTTTGGGTTACCGAACAATTAATTGTTTTCCCTATGCTATCTTCAATTATAACAATCGGTTTTTGGGGATTTTTGGAAAGATGGAAGGCACAATGGTATTTGTACTTATTTGGTGTTTTGTCTGTTGTATTTACTGGTTTCTACCTTAAAGATTTTGAACAAATACCTTATTTAAAATATTCCGGTAATTATTTTATTAATGCCTTTGACGAATGGAAAGGGCTTACCGTTTGCATTGCTTACCTCGTTGTAATGCTTTTTTTGACCCTATTTTCAAATAATAAAGAAAAGACAAATTCTTTTTTAGTTCTATTATTTCTCCCCATTTTAAGTATTACACTAGCACCAACAATTTTATCAATTTTGTTTATTATTTCTTTAATTTTGATTGTTTTTAGAAAGAAACTTAATCAAGAAAGTAATTTAAGTTTAATTCAAAATACAATAATAATTGCTCTTGCAATTGGTGCTTTTTACTTTGCATTTAAACCGACAGAACAATATATTTCAACACCTAGTTTAAGATTAAATGAATTGTTTACAATTCCAACATTAAAACATAGATTAATAATTGTAATAGAAAAATTAATACAAGGTATAGTTATTTTCTTCCCAATACTTTTAATTTTAGTTTATTTCTTTATTACTAACTTTCAAAACTTTAGGTTAAAAATTCAAAGTAACTCAAATAAAATATTACTTCTTTTTATCTTTATTGGTATATCAACTTCAGCATTAGTTTGGCAAGTGTTATTTTATTCTTTTGGCGCCAGTCAGTTTTTATTTTATACAATGTTGCCGCTTATTAATCTAATTTCGCTACTTATTTTATGCTATTTTTTAATCTTTATTAAAAAAAGGTACTCAATAATTTTTTCATCAATCCTTATTCCAGTTTGTTTTTTCTTTTTCGGATTTAGAAGTTATAATGTAGCACATGATGCTAAGGTTTTTTATCATGAACGATATTCACTTAGTTACATACAAAATGTTATTTTTGAGGTTTCGAAAATAAAAAATCGAACTGGTATCAAATTTGAAGACAAAAATGATTACGAAAAATATAATGATTTAGAACATTTAGTTGGTAATTTTCTACCGGGACACATTAACAATACATTTTTATTTTCTTATACAAAAGCAGAAATGTTTATAAAAAATGATTTCCCTAATGGTGAAGCAAAAATGTTAATACCTAAGGCTCCTTTAGTTTCTTTATATGTTTCCATACACGGGACCGAAAAGAATTTAGATAGTTTAAATATTTTATTAGTAAATCTTATCAGGGAAAATAAAATTAAATTTATGTTTGGGAAAAATTCAAATTATATTCCTGATTTTTTAAGGCCATATATTAAAAGCATCTTCAAAGATAGTAAGTCAAAAGAGGTATTTATAACACTAAAAAGTTTAAATGAAAGCTATTAAAAGACCTAAAATATTTATATTTTTTGAAAAAATAGAAATACTTCTAATTTTCATTAGGCCAATTTTTTACTCAAAATCAAAAGGTGTAAACTTTATTTATTGTTTATTATATTTTGTACCTCAAAAAATTTTAAGAATAAATGGTTCAATTCAATGGCCAGTTCATTTCACTTCAATTGTTTTACATAAAAATAAAATTAAAGTTGGTAATAATTCACCTTTGGGTTTAAATTCAGGTTGTTATGTACAGGGGAAAGGTGGGATAATTGTAGGTCACAATTTAAGAATGGGGCCTAATGTTGGTTTAATAAGTGCAAATCATTCACCTATAGACTATGATATTTGGGAAGATGTAGGTCCTATAATTATAGGTGATAATGTTTGGATTGGTATGAATTCTGTAATCATGCCAGGTGTCTCAATAGGTAACAATGTAATTATTGGCGCTAATTCTACTGTAACTAAGGATATTCCAAGTAACTCTATTGCTTTAGGATCACCTTGTAAAGTGGTTAAAGAAAAAAAGGCGTACGAAGGAAAGGATTTTTCAAGTTAGGAATTTTAATTATCCCTTCAACTTGCTTTGAATCTTGAAAAGTTCCTTTTTAAGTAAACTATTTTGAATTCCTAAAAATCCGAGACCCAAGAATTGGAAGCCAGCTAGAAATAAAATTATAACAAAACTTGGGGAAGAGACTCTAGAAATCCAAGTGTGATCAAATCCATTAATATTACCAAATCTTGTTAATATTAATATGAGAGAAGAAATAAAACCAGTTGTCATCAACATTAATCCAATTATACCAAACAATGCAAATGGCCTTTCTTGAATAAAAAATAAAATATGAGAGATTGAATGAGCTCTAAATTTAAAACTGGATTTACCCATTTGTCTTCTTGTAAGAGTTCCAGGTATTTCTTGTAAAGTATAATTATTTGCAAGTAATTTAGAGATTATTTCTAGGTGAATTTCCTTGTCATTTGACTCCAAATCAAGAGATTTAATAGCGTTTTTTCTGTATGCTCTTACTACACAAGTAGAGGTATATATTTGAGGTGAAAATGCAAAACGATATAATAAATTTGCTGTTTTTGAAATAAACAGTCTAAATTTGGGTATTCCTATAGTTTGACCTCCAGGCATGTAACATGAGGCGAGAACTACATCTACATTTTCATTTACTTCTAATTCTTTGATCATTCTTGTAATGTGACTTGCATCATAAGACAAATCAAAGTCGATTGTGACTATTATATCCCCTACTGCATTGTCAATACCTGTTCTCAAAGCTTTTCCACGACCTTGATTAGTTTTGTACCCAACAACTTTTAGATGATCATCATTCTTAGCTATATCTATTGCTTTTTCCCAGGTTTTATCTTTACTACCATCGTTAACAAAAACTAATTCAAAATCATTGTAGTTATTTAATAAAAGTTCTGCTTTTACTTTTGTAATGGTTGTTTCGATGTTAGACTCCTCGTTATACATAGGAGCGACTATAGAAATTTTCATATTTTAGAGAATATTGATTTAAGAGAATTAATTTTTATAGATTTTAAGAAAAAGAAATTTGCCACTAGACCAATTGTAAAAGTCAGAAAAAAAATACTAATAAGGGCTGTTGTTGTTACAATTATTGCAAATTCTGGTGGTTTATTGATTGCCGTAAAAACGAAACCTACGATTATCTGCTGTATTCCCCAGTTTCCTGGAGTGATTTTTAAAATAATTGATAGTTCCAAAAATAAATATAATATAATAACCTCAGATAAATAAATTTCAAAGTTTAAAAACCTTACTATTAAGTAGTACCAGCCAATAAGTAAAAAAAGTCTTAATACGTATGTGGATAGAATTTTTTTATTTTCGATTGTTAGTTTAAATGATTCTTGAATACCTAAGAAAATTCCGTCAAAGTTTATAAATAATTTTTTAAATATCCTAAATTCTACATTTTTAAATCGTGGTCTAATTACCTTGTAAAAGTATGGAAAAAAGCCAATTAATAAAAATAGAATAAAAATAAATAAGAGGTAAATGTTTTCTACATTATTTGTCATTAAATAGAACAAACCAAAGATTCCTGTTAAAATAAAAGACATAAATCAGAAAACCAAATTTACAGATAGTGATTTTAAAACGGATAGATTATGTACCTTTTTAAAGAAAAAAAGAGAAAAAATAACACTTCCTTGAAATGGAATTAGATACCCCCATAAACTTTGCAATAGCGGATAAGTAATTATTTCTTTTATTGATTTTTTCTTGTCAGGAATCCTTAGATCAAATGTTATTATTGTTGTTAAAATCATTATTAGCCATCCAAGTGTTGAAATAATTATCCATTCAAATAGACTTAGCTTTGTGAAAAAAGTAATATAGTCCTTTCTATCCAAATAATAGTAAATTAGGTAAATTGAAATAAAAAGAATTGTAATACTAAAAAAATTTTTAAGAAGGACTTTCATTTAAGTATTTAATTATATTAGTGAGATGACTTCGAACTGAGTATTTTAACTTCCAAATCACACAAATATTCAAGTTTCTACCAATTAAAGATACACTACCTGTAGAAAAAACGAACATTTTTCAACTCAAATTTTGAAATACGATGTTTTCACTATTTAAAAAGGTCTGATTTTCCTTGGGAAGCACAAAATTCGTTTGGGCACTTATTCCAAATAAGTGAAAATATGCCATGAACAAAATAATCGTATGTAAGTATAATTTCCTTTGCATATAGCACACAGTTAAAAATCAAAGATAGGTCAAAAAACCTAGAACCAAAAACAATAAAAGAAAGAAAATCAGTAAAATTTTGGAAAAAGAAAAATCTATTTCTTTGGACCTTTTTCGCACATTAAATAGATACTGCTACATAAATCAGGATACTGTTGACCTAGCTGGTAGCATCCTTCTAAATATTCAGGTGAAATGATATCTGTTTCAAGTAATCTATCCCATTGAAAATTTGCCAATGCTTTAAAGAAAATACCTGAACGGTGAACTACATTTAATCCAGCAGCTTTTGCGTCCCTTTCTAAGGTGTCTAGCGTATATGTAATGTTATGTCCATGTTCTTTTTCAGCAGGAGTCACTGCTGAATTATGGCTGATTAACCCCATTTTTACAGCTATTTGACGGGATGGTGCATTGGCATTTGGGCAAACTAAAAAGAATCGTCCGTTTTCACTTAACCATTCGTCGTTAATTTTTTTTAAAACAGCTACAGGATTATCGATATGTTCTAAAACATGAGTTAAAACAATATTGTCGTATTTGGTTGGCAAAGTGGCAGTTTCAAATAACGAGTTAATGAACTTAACTTTAGGTCCAAATTCTTTTTTAGCAATTTCAATAGCTTCATCAGAAGCTTCAACGCAAGTAATATCTTCAAAATGCGGTAAAAAACGTCTTGTAAAGTCTCCTTTAAAGCTTCCTAATTCTAAAAAGTTGCCATCTTTAAAAAATGGTTCAAATGATTTGAGCATGTATGGGTGCATCACATCAAAGTCAAATGAGTAAGCGTATTTATGATCTTTGGTATCCTTTAATTCGTTATTGTAATCTCTACTCATATTATAAATTTAAGTTCATTATTAATTTGTTTTCATCTTTATCTAAAGTTTCAAAACCTAACTTTTGATAGAAAGTAATTGCTTTCACATTCATTAAATCCACTTCGAGTTGTATTTTGTTCATCTTCATTTTCTTTAGTAGGTTTAATGTTTTCTCAAATAACTTTTTTGCCACTCCCTTACCTTCAAATCTTTTTAAAACACTTACATTACTTATAAAGCTTACTTTTTTTTGTTCATCAACATAAATTGCAATTAAGCCAATTAGTTCATTTTCAATAAAAGCTTCAACTCTTGTTGCTTTTTGAAATAATTTAGCAGA